>JBOGJY010000057.1:0-3656 GCA_050745325.1 Terriglobia bacterium | reverse complement strand
GCGAATGTTTTTGGCCGCTGCCTTGCTTCCCCCCCAGCAAGGCAGCGGCCTGTCTCTTGCAACCAAAAGTACAGCTCAAAAAACCAAAACGAGGATGAAAACCAAGATACAAGCGCAGAGTTTTGCGGTTAAAACTCCGCGGTTTTTGGTTGGGACCGCTGAAAAACCGCAGAGTTACAAAACAGCTCTGCGCTGCAAAGCGGATGCCGCGAAGATTAGAAAATAACCGTGCAGCCGGACCTCTCACCCACCCTCGTACCTCGGGTACCCTCTCCCCGCAAGCGGGGAGAGGGTGTTATCGAATTTCCTTTCCCCCGCCCCGCAGGGGAGAGGGTGGCGAACCCTTCGGCTCCGCTCAGGATAAACTCCGCGAGCCGGGTGAGAGGCTTTGAGGGCAGAAATGAAACTTCGCCCAGAGGCTCATGATGCAAGCAACCGAAAACAGAAAGGCAAGCAAAGCGCGCCTGCTGATGGATCAAAAACAGACGGAATAGGAGGAAGAAATGGGGGGGCAAAAGGGGGCTAAAAAACCAAAAAGGATTGTTTTACTTTTTTCAAGTCATTGAAAACAAAGAGTCGAAACCGGAACCAACCGGACTCTAATGATTGTAAAATCGCTGCAATCGACTGAATATGAAGGGGATAGCCGGATTGATCCGGTACAATGAGGCATGTTGCACAAAATAAAGGTGATTACGGGATTGGTCGGAGGTTTTCTCCGCTTGGAGGTCGAACACCGCCGTTTTCTCCGGTTTGGGCGCCGTTCGTGACTGGGGCTAAAAACCAAAATGCGGGTCTTTCCCGCTTCGGTCGATGCAGGTTTTGGGGCGTTTTGGCAGTTTTGGCGCGCAGCGTTCGTATTTCAAACGCAGGGCAGTTGTCACACAGACTATTCGCTCCCCTCAGCATAGCCTTCGGCTCCTCCGAATGGCAGCACGGCAGAGTCTTTCGAGGATTCGGCCGGGTTTGGTAACCGCATTTGCCGAACGCAACCCTGACGATGGCTTTTTTGTCTTGCGTGGACCACACCGGGGTGGGAAGATACCCTTTTTCTTCGAGAGGTAAAACAATGCGCAACACGGCTTACACGTTCCTGGCGGCGCTGCTGATTGCAATCGTTGTTGCGGGTTCGAGCGTGCCCCTGAGCGCGCAAGGCCAAACTCCGGAACGAACGCAGGAGACAGCGGCAAGCGTCACTCATCCCGCTCCGCCCGCGCCAGAGAAAGAGAATAAAAAAGAGGAGGAACAGGAGGAAAAACCTGTCATCACGCATCACCAAATTACCGTCAACGGGAAAGTTTTGAATTACACCGCGGCGGCGGGGATGATGCCGGTTCGTGACGATTCGGGCACGCTCGAAGCCCATATGTTCTATGCCGCCTACACGCTCGACGGGGCCGGAGCAGCATCGGGGCGGCCGCTGACCTTCTGTTTTAACGGTGGGCCCGGCTCTTCTTCGGTGTGGCTGCAGATTGGCGCCATCGGTCCGCGCCGCGTGGCGCTCGAGCCGGACGGCCACATGCCGCCGCCACCCTTCCACCTGGAAGACAATCAGGACACGTGGCTTGGCCAGACAGACCTTGTGTTTATCGACCCGGTTGGCACCGGATACAGCCGCTCCGTTAAGCCGGAGTACAACAAACGGTTCTGGAGCGTCCAGGGAGATCTGCAATCGGTTGGCGAGTTTATCCGGCTCTACCTCACACGCAACGAGCGCTGGGGCTCGCCGCTGTTTCTGGCGGGTGAGAGTTACGGCACCACGCGGGCGGCTGGACTTTCGGGTTATTTAATGAGCCAAGGCATCGCCCTCAACGGCATCGTGCTGGTCTCGACCGTGCTCAACTTTCAAACGCTGTTGTTTGCGCCCGGCAATGAACTGCCTTACCGGCTGTTCCTCCCCACCTACACGGCCAGCGCCTGGTATCACAAGAAGCTCGCCCCCGATCTAGAGGCAAAGCCTCTCAGCCAGTTTATTCCCGAAGTAGAAAACTGGGTCAGCACGGTTTACGCGCCGGCTCTCGAGAAAGGTGACCAGCTCGCAAGCTCCCAGCGCGAGTCCGTCATCGATCAGATGTCCCGCTACACAGGCCTACCAAAGGATTACCTCGAGCGGGCGAATCTACGGGTCCGGGGCTCCGAATTCCGCAAGGAGCTTCTGCTGGATCAGAACCGCGTCCTCGGCCGCTATGACACGCGACTGCTCGGTATCGACCGGCCTGGGCTCTCTGCGCAGGCAAGCGAAGACCCCAGTTATTCGGCCGTGCAGGCGCCTTTCACCGAGATGTTCAATAACTACATTCGGACGGAGCTCAACTATAAAACCGACACGCCCTATCACATTCTCGACTTTGATGTGAATCGCCAATGGAACTGGCAGACGCCGCCTAATGGTTCTCCGGGTTATCCAGACGTTGCTCCATCGCTTCGCACCGCGCTAGTTGAGAACCCATACCTGCGCGTGATGGTAGCAGAAGGATACTACGATCTGGCGACCCCTCTTTTCGAGGTCGAATACACGCTGAATCATCTTCATCTCGAGCCGGAATATCAGAGTCACGTGATCCAGCGCCATTACGAGTCTGGACACATGGTCTACATCAGCTTGAAGTCCCGCGATCAGTTAACTCAGGATGTCAGAACGTTTATCGAAAACTGCCTGGCCGAAGATAGAAAGTAAAGGGCGCAACACTTGCGAGGCTTTGCCGCAGATCAACGAGGCGTGACGCCACCGCGAAGCGGTGGAAGATGAATAGCCGTGGGTGGAACCCACGGAACGTGAACCACGCTTATCCCCGCTAACCCCGGAGGCGTTGAATATCGTCAAATCAGCGCATCATTTGTTCGGCCCCTTCAGGGCCGATTGCCTTCTCCGGCCGTGACCGTGGGTTTCGCCCACGGCTATTTCCGTCGCTCCCCTTCGGGCAGCAGGAGCCGCCGACGCAAAAAAACTTGACTCACTCACATCAAGTTTCATCGCTCAAGATTTCTGGCAGGTTGTGGAAAAAGTCTGCGGGAGGGTTGAAGGGTTTTCCCGTCAGACGCTTTTCGAAAGTTTGGCGGCAAGCGCGAGCAGCAGACGCCGGTGGCTGCTGGGCATTCCATCATAGAGCGTCATCAGCCTACGCAGTGGCTTGGAGGCGCCGGCTGGACTTTGAGCTTTAACGGACTTTGGGCGCCCGTTGTTATCAAAAAGAAGCTGATAGGATTCGACCCCGAGCGCCTTGGCAAACTTCTCCAGCGTGGCCAGCGAAGGGGCGGTGTATCCGCCTTCGACGCGCGAAATATAGGAACGCAACAAGCCGGATCGCCGCTCGATGTCGCCTTGCGAAAGACCTTTCGCTTCCCGCAGAGCACGCAGTTGCTGGCCGATGTGCATAGAATCATTCTAAACAGAACTTGGTGTTTGGGCAATAATAACAGCTCTAATAATATCCATTATTAAAATTAGATTTTTCTGAATTTCGAATTATGTTTTGGCGGTGATACGAATTTGACATCAACCATGGGATCGTTTAGTGGGATGCTGCGGTGATGTCATCCTGAGCGCAGCGAAGGATCTGCTTGTAAGGTGTGAGAAAAGCAGATTCTTCGCTACGCTCAGAATGACACCGTGAGGAATTCCAGCCCCCGCTTAAATGCTATGTTTGACCGAAAAT
>JBOGJY010000056.1:0-2105 GCA_050745325.1 Terriglobia bacterium | reverse complement strand
GAAAAGAGTGAGATTCAGAAGAGATTTCTTGGTCATCCAAACTCTCCGTGATGGAGCCGTCGATCATACCGTTTCGCAGCGCCGCAAATTGCCGGCCATCAATCCAAAGCCTAGTTCCCAACCCGCGATATAATATCCCAAAATATGATACCGCCAAAATTAAAACGGCTACGGTGGCGCATCGCGGCCTTGCTGGGAGCCGCTATTTTCCTCAGTTATTTTGACCGGCAGGCGCTTCCAGTTTCCGTCGCGCAAATCAGCAAAGATATTCCCATCTCGAATACAGCGTTCTCACATCTGCAAGGCGCATTCCTTCTGGCTTAGGCATCCGCTGGCGCTGAGTTACGAAGGAAGAAGTAGCGGGTGACGAGCGATTAGGGTACTGGGGTTTGCACGAGGAAAACCGCGAGCTCCTTAGTACTATCCTTGTAAAATCATTTTGTGATGTTCAATTCGAAGTTATCCTTCGAGAACAACACGTGCAAGCTACCATCCCCCGGGTTCTGCCACCATCCAGTATTGCGATTTCTATAGCCCTGATTATCGAGCTTTTTGAGAGCTTCACCGGCAAGCTTTACTTCACGAGGGCTGGTGACGCCAGACAGAATCACGTCATATTGGCGAACGGCAGGAGATTTCTCTACACGCACAGTGATCCGCGATGGCTCTTGGTGGGCCATGGCTATGGCGCCGTCGTAGAGCGTAAAGTTGCCTTGAACTGGCCCTGGCGCCGGAAAAATCCGCCAAATCAGGCTGTTCGTTAGTGTAGTATATTTATCCCCTGCCAAGTCCTGTGCAAGCGTCTCGGTTTCCGGGCTGATCAAGGGAATAATGCTTCCTGCCCGCACCAGTATTGGAATGTGCCCGATCGGCGCAGGAACGGTTACCCGGCGTCCGCCTTCAATGATTTGTCCTGTCCAATAATCCACCCACGAACCTTTGGGAAGGTATAAGGAACGGGTGGTAGCCCCCTGCTCAATCACTGGCGCGACCAGGATTTTCTCCCCCAGCAGGTACTCTTCGTTAGCGTCATAAGTTTTCGGATCATCCGGAAACTCCAATATCAGGTGCCGCATGATCGGTAAACCTGTTTTTGCGGCTTCATGAGCGTAGGTATAGAAATAAGGAAACAAGGAAACGTGGAGCTGGGCGTAACGCCGGAAATTATCGATGGTTTGCTGATCGAACCACAGGTCAACTGCGCCGTAGGGTTTGTCCCATAGATGGGTACGCATGATCGGCGTCAGCGCGCCAAATTCCACCCAGCGAATCCAGAGCTCCTTGGAGAACCCATTGCCGTCAATGTCGGGCCCCCAGACTGCAAATCCCGACAGGCCCGCCGTGATACCCGCGGGCACAACGGACGGAAGTCCGTAATCCGGGGTCCAATTCGGAAACTGATCGCCTCCCCAAACGACGCGAGTGTAACCCTGGGAACCGGCATAACCAGAGCGGACAAATTCCACAACATCGGGCTTTGCTTTGCGAGCAATCTCGTAAGTGATCTTGTGATAAAAGAGCGGATTAAGATTCTGCATCTCGCGCCCGGTGACGCCAGTGGCGAAGCGATCGGTGGGTTTTACCCACTCGCCGAAATCTTCCATCCAGCCGTCGAAATTGTAATCAATCAAAATTCCTCGAATCATTTTCTCCCACCAATCCACGGCCGCCGGATTGGTGAAGTCGATATTGGCATCGATGTACGGCTCCCAAGTTGGACCGGTGGGCTGGCCCGCCGAATTGAGTACGAAAAAGCCTTTTCGCGCGCCCTCTTCAAAATTGGGATTGAGCAGGATATAGGGATTCAGCATTTGGCGGACAAACGGATAACAGTAAGTCAAAACTTTGAAACCCATTTTGTGAAGCTGATCGGTAAAATCGCGCGGCTTGGGGTAGTAGCCGGTCCACCAAAGGGGCCAGCCCATGCTTTTGCCTTTGCCCATCACGTCAAAGGTCCAGATGGCGCTAGCCGGGATGCCTTCCTGCCGCAGCCGGCGCGCGTCGCCGAGCACTTTGCCCGGCCCCTGGTAGGAGCAAATCCAAACGCCGAATGCCCAGGGTGGAGGCGTGGGCGAGCGTCCCGTCAACGCTGTATAGTCGCTGAG
>JBOGJY010000055.1:0-5270 GCA_050745325.1 Terriglobia bacterium | reverse complement strand
GGGTTGTAACGGCGGCGTCCCCGCCGCCGGTTTTTAATCGTAAAGACCGGCGGCCAGAGGCCGCCGCTACAAATGAAAATAAAGTGTCTCATCTGTCTCATTCGTCTCCAAAGGATCAGCGCCGGGGGGTAGAATAGAAAGACAGGGGCAAGAGTCAAGGGACAAGGGATAAGGGAAAAAGCAAGGGTCCCGGACTCGACCCTCGTCCCTTGACTCTCGTCTCTCGTCTCACGACGAAAGGCCAGCAAAGTGCGCCTAATGCGCTGGATAATGGACCCTAAGCGAATGAAACGGCAGGAGAAAAGTGTCAAGAAACGCTAAAAACAGAGGGGGAAAAAGGATTGTTTTACTTTTTTCAAGTTATTGAAAACAAAGGGTCGAAACCGGAACGAACCGGAACGAACCGGACTCTAATGTTTGTAAAATCACTGCAATCGACTGAATATGAAGAGGATAGCCGGATTGATCCGGTACAATGAGGCATATTGCACAAAATAAAGGAGATTGCGGCATCAGTCCGGTTTGCTGGCCGGTTTTTGCGTCAAAAACACCGTTTTTGCGCCGTAGCGGCGGCGTCCCCGCCGCCGGTTTTTAATAATAAAGACCGGCGCCCAGAGGCCGCCGCTGCAACACACCAGGTAGCGCCGAGTTTTGCGGTTAAAACTCTGCGGCTTTTTCGTGTGGATCAAAGCAAAAACCGCAGAGTTTGAAAGACAAAACTCTGGGCTACTTCCTGATGTGAACCGGGGAGAGCGAGGTAAGCCGAAGGCCCAAAGACGCAAAAGGCCGGTAGTGTCGTACTCTCGGGGGTGACGGCGGGTTTACCCCGCCATATTGTGGCGGCATAAAGCCGCCTCTACATCGAACTGAGACACTACCAAAAGCTCTTTTCCCTTGACAGGAAGTTCTCGCGCCGTTATAGTTCGCCCTTCAAACAAATCGCTTTGGGACGCAGTTTGGGCCTACTTGCCGTGAACGCTGCGGTGATTCGCAAGTAGACAGAATTGGAGGGTATCGTGAAAGAAAGAGCAAGGGAAACTGGTGTAAAGTTTCTGCTTTGCTGCGTAATTGTGGCGGCGGGCGGCTGCGCGTTGATCAGTATCAGGCCGGCCCGCGCTGAGAACGGCGCTCAAAACAAACCCTCCAAAGTGGAGCTTCCCTATCTTAACCCATCGTTGCCCATCGAGCAGCGGGTGGATGACCTTGTCTCCCGTATGACGCTTCAGGAAAAGGTGTTGCAGATGCAACACTCGGCTCCGGCGATTCCCCGGCTTGGCGTCCCACCCTACGACTGGTGGAATGAAGGACTGCACGGCGTGGCGCGCTCCGGTTACGCAACGGTGTTCCCGCAAGCCATCGGCATGGCTGCTACCTGGGACGCTCATCTGATCCACGAAGAAGGCCGCGTGATCGCAACCGAAGCCCGGGCCAAATACAATCAGGCGCAGCGGGAGGGCAATCACAGCATCTACTTTGGCCTCACGTTCTGGTCTCCCAACATCAACATCTTTCGCGATCCGCGCTGGGGACGCGGGCAGGAGACGCTAGGCGAAGACCCGTACCTCACCTCGAAATTAGGTGTAGCCTTCGTCACCGGAATGCAGGGAGACAATCCCAGATATCTTGAAGTGGTAGCGACGCCCAAGCACTATGTGGTACACAGCGGCCCAGAACCCAAGCGGCACGGCTTCAACGTGAACGTGCGGCCGCTCGACCTCGAAGCCACGTATCTCCCGGCATTCCGCGCTACCGTCACCGAGGGCCATGCGGACTCGATCATGTGCGCGTACAATGCGATTGATGGTATTCCGGCTTGCGCGAACACTGATCTGCTACAAAAAACTCTCCGCAGCGCATGGGGCTTTCAGGGCTACGTGACTTCCGATTGCGGAGCCATTGCCGACATTACTTTCGGCCATCACTACACTCCTGACAACGAGCACGGCTCCGCGGTGGCCGTCCGCGCCGGGACGGACACAACTTGTGGCAACGAATATGTCACGCTGGTGAAGGCTGTCCACGACGGCCTCATCAAAGAGGGTGAGATTGATACCGCGGTCAAGCGCCTGTTCACCGCGCGCTTTCGTCTGGGCATGTTTGACCCGCCGGATAGGGTGCCCTTCGACAAGATTCCGATCTCTCAGGATGACTCACGCGCGCACCGCCAACTGGCCTTACACGCAGCGCGCGAATCCATGGTGCTGCTGAAGAACGACGGAGTGCTACCGTTGAAACCCGGCGTAAAGACTATCGCCGTAATCGGGCCAAACGCCGCGTCGCTGCCCAGCCTTGAGGGCAATTATAACGGCACGCCATCCCATCCTGTTCTTCCCATCGATGGCCTGATCAAACAGTTTGCGGGCAAAGCGCGCGTGCTCTACGCGCAGGGCTCGCCCTACGTCACGGAGCTGCCTTTGGCTGTCCCGCGCACCGTATTTCATCCCGCCGGGAATGCGCGGCTTGAAGGTCTCAAGGCAGAATACTTCCCCAACGCTGACCTCTCCGGAACACCGGTCTTGGTTCGCACAGATCCCGAGATTCAGTTCGACTGGAACGCAGCCGCACCCGCGCCGGGCATTCCAATGCGAGCCTTCTCCGTGCGCTGGACCGGCGCGCTCACGCCGCCTGGTCCGGGCGACTACACATTCGTTGTCCGCAAATTCCACTGCACTCGCTGCGAGGTCCGCGAAGGCGTGCGGGTTTTTCTGGACGGCAAACTCGTGATCGACAGCAGTCAGTCCAATCCTCCTCGTAAGGGACGAAGCGTTACCAACAGAAGCGGATATAACCGCCGCCCCCAGGAACCCACCTTCCACATGCGCTTCGCGGACTCCCAACCTCACAGCTTCCGTATGGAGTACACGCACAGCTCAAAGTTGTTCGGCGCGGGCGTGGCGCTCGAATGGCAGCCGCCGGTCGATGTCTTGCGGCAGGAAGCCGGAAAGATTGCGCAGCAGGCTGACGTGGTGGTGGCTTTCGTTGGCCTTTCACCGAATCTGGAAGGCGAGGAGATGCCCATCCACATTGAAGGTTTCAATGGCGGTGACCGTACGGATATCGTCTTGCCTCAGGCGCAGCAGGATTTACTTCAAACTCTGTCCGCAACCCGCAAGCCTCTGGTGGTGGTACTGATGAATGGTAGCGCGCTCGCCGTGAATTGGGCCGACCAGCACGCTGCCGCGATCCTTGAAGCTTGGTATCCGGGTGAGGATGGCGGCGCGGCCATTGCCGAGACGCTCGCGGGAGCGAACAATCCCGCCGGCAGACTTCCCATTACCTTCTACTCGTCGCTCAGCCAGCTTCCACCTTTTGAAGACTACTCGATGCAGAACCGGACTTACCGCTATTTTCACGGGAAGCCGCTTTACACTTTCGGGTACGGGCTGAGTTATTCGAGCTTCGCATTTAGCAAAATCAGGCTCTCGGGAAAGGCGCTCCACGCCGGCCAGCCGCTTACGGTGACGGCAGACGTGCGTAACACCTCCAAGGTTGCCGGCGACGAGATAGCAGAGCTTTACATGAGCTATCCACCCTCACAGACGGCGCCGATCCGCGCGCTCAAGGGGTTTGCCCGAATTCATCTTTCTCCGGGGGAGACGCGCCCAGTCTCCTTCACGCTTGACCCGCGGGATCTGAGCCAGGTGACGGAAAAAGGGGAGCGCGTGATTCTGCCCGGCAGCTATAGTGTTTACGCGGGTGGCAGCCAGCCGTCTGCCGGCGCGGAGGGGGTTAATGCGGCGTTCACGATTACGGGCGAGCAGGAGGTGCCCCGCTAATGCAATGTTGTAGCGGCGGCCTCTGGCCGCCGGTTTTTAAGAGTCAAGGCCAGAGGCCGCCCGCTACACCTGCGGCTCAGGATGATTCCTTTTCCACTCGGAAATCGCTTCGAGTTTTTCCTTCAACCGCTTTTCGAAGCCCTCTGACGTGGGACGGTAATAGCGCCGGCCGCTGAGGTTGCCGGGAAGGCACGGCATATTGGTCAGCCGCGCCTCAGCGTCGTGGGCGTACTGATAACCTTTTCCGTAACCGAACCCTTTCATCAGGCCCGTCGCGGCGTTTCTCAGGTGAAGCGGCACAGGCTCCGCGACTGTTTTCTGCGCGTCCTCCTTGACCTCCGAATAACCCGCGTAAAGAGCGTTTGACTTGGGCGCGAGAGCCAGATAGACGGCTGCTTCCGCGAGAGCCAGGTCCCCCTCTGGCATCCCGGTAAAGTGCGCCGCCTGCATAGCCGCAACACAGAGTCCGAGCGCATGGGGGTCCGCCAGCCCAATATCTTCCGAGGCCATGCGGACGAGCCGGCGCGCGACGTAGAGCGGGTCTTCGCCCGCTTCGAGCATCCGGCCCAGCCAATAGAGCGCGGCATCCGGGTCTGAATTTCGCACCGATTTGTGCAAAGCCGAGATCAGGTTGTAGTGCTCCTCGCCCGCCTTGTCATAGAGCAGCATTTTGCGCTGGATCACATCTTCAAGAATGGCGTCGGTGACCACGGCGCCGCCCTCCTCGTCGTGCGTAGCGGCGGATACCGCGGCCTCAAGCGTGTTGTAGGCCGCGCGGGCGTCACCGTTAGCAAAGACCGCGATTTGATGCAATTGATCCCCCGAAAGCGCCGCGCGCGCTTCGCCAAGCCCTCGGGTTGGGTCACGAAGCGCACGATCAAGAAGCGCCTCAATTGCCTCGATGGATAGGGGTAAGAGCTGATAGACCTTAACTCGGGAGAGCAGCGCCGAGTTCACTTCGAAAGAGGGGTTTTCGGTGGTGGCGCCGATCAGAATGATGTCGCCGCGCTCAACGTAAGGCAGAAATGCGTCTTGTTGAGCTTTGTTGAAGCGATGAATCTCGTCGAAGAAAAGGATGGTGCGGCGGCCTCGCTGGCGAGTGCGCTGCGCAGCCGCCATGACGTCCTTGATCTCCCGCACGCCAGCCAGAACGGCGCTAAATTTTACGAAGTCGCTGCGCGTCTTCTTTGCAATAATGGCGGCCAGCGTGGTCTTGCCGGACCCTGGCGGTCCCCACAAAACCATCGAGCTGACGGCATCCTGGTCGATCTGCCGCCGAAGCGGTTTGCCCGGGCCAAGCAGGCGCTCCTGGCCCACATACTCATCGAGCGTCACGGGCCGCATCCGCTCAGCAAGAGGCTCGCGGCCGGCGCTCTGATTCATTTCGGGTTCGATGTCAAACAGGCCCATAGGTGTGAAGCGGCCCGGCCACGAGCCTCTTATTGAGGATTACATATTATAGTGACACCCAATGCTGTAGCGGCGGTCTGCGAC
>JBOGJY010000054.1:0-12125 GCA_050745325.1 Terriglobia bacterium | reverse complement strand
GTGTCGCTGTGCGTCTGGTAGCGGTGCCCGCGCGCTTCGAGGCCTGGGCGCAGTTCCTGGTGGTTGTAAATCTCGCCGTTGAAAACGATCCAGAGCGTGCCGTCCTCATTCGTCATGGGCTGGTGGCCCGAGTTCAGGTCGATAATGCTCAGGCGGCGCATGGCGAGGCCAATGTTTCCCGCAACGTAAAAACCTTCGTCATCCGGACCGCGATGAACGATGCGCCGGTTCATCGCCCCAAGCACGTCCGCGCTTACCGGGTCGTTACGGTCGAAGTTGAATATTCCGCAGATTCCACACATGAGTTCGTCAAAAAATCGAAGCACAGTGATTCTTACAGGTGATTCCAATCACAGTATGACAGAAGCTCGGCGCCACCTTCATTTCCATCCTGTCATCGCCTCGATTGCGGATTGCGCCCGGCCTCGCTTGAAATCAATCACCGCCTGCTGATCCGAACACAGCGCTTCGGACCCGGCAATCTCGCATCGTTCAACCGTACGATCACAGGCCAGGATGCGTTGTCCGGCAGCTTCCAGAAAACTGCCAGAACAAAAGGCCGCTTGCAGTTTTTCTCCGTCTTCGCCCGTTTCCAGGTAGGCGAATCGCGCGTCGCTCCTCCACCCATCAATCTCCCACGGGCGGCCGCTGTCTGAAAAAAATAAGAGATGCTGGCTATTGCCATCTCGATAGCAGTATCTGACGGCTTCTTCGCCCGCGCTCCGGGTAAACTTTCCCAGGCTTTCAGGCGCCTTCGCGACCGGCTGCAACACCAGAGCGAAATCGCAGGGCGTTTGCGCGCGGGTGGCAAAGCGAACCACCGGCGCAGGCTCCTCAACTCCATAAGCCGGAGAAACGTGGCCCCGGCGCACTTCTTGCGACCATCCGTGCGTTTCCACGGGCACAAGCGCAAGGCCCCGCCACGCGGCGGCGGCGCTGCCGCGCATCAGGGTGAAACCTGGCGGAGTATACAAGGCCGTAAAACCTGGCGAAAAGCGCCACGAGATTTCAAGATCGTGCTCGCCATTCCCTTCCGCCACGTCGCGCACCAGCCAGAATTCCGATTTAAGGCAGAAAACCCAGCGGTGATGAACTACGGGCGAGGCGAGGCGCTGGTAGCCGTGATGACTTCCATAAAATAGATCAAACCGCTCGCCAGTCACCCATAGCTTTGCTTCTGTTTCGGGCAGTGCGCCCCACGCGAAAGGCCCCGCCGGTTCCGCCTGGTCGAATCCATCCACCCGCAAGGTGTTATGCGCTGCCGTACCGCGGAATCGCTCGCGGTCAGCGACGCCGTTGCCAACAGATGAAACGTAGCGAAATGTCCCGGGGTCGGTCAGCCATTCGCCGCCGTCCACGGAAAGCTGAAGGCTGAGGGCATCCGCGTGGCCGTGTCCTGAGTTTCCGGTCCCTTGCGGACCGGCGTCGATCACGAGCTGATAGCGGTTCCTCGCGGTCCCACTCTGCGATTTATGGCCGTCAGCGGAGGGCTCTGCCGCGCCGCGCCCGAGCGCGAGTTGGGCGCCCGTCCCGGCCTGCACGTAAAAGCCGCTGGAGCAAAACGCACGGGAGGCGGCAGGCGCCGGGGTTGCAGCCAACGCATCGAACCGCCGCGCGCCCTCAGGACCCAAGAGCCACAACGTTTCTTCTCTCATCCCACCCGACGCAGCCTTGAAGTCCGCGCGGTTATAAACGACGGCTCCCGTTGAGAGAGGGTCGAGCAGGTGTTCGCTGCGGTTCCGCTGCGGGTCAAACACGCGGCCGCCATCGTCGTCACCGAAACGGGGCGCTACGCCCGCTTGCGAGATGCCGGCCAGCAATTCGAGCATACGCTCAATAGTACGATCGAACGCGTCAGGGATTGCCATGCCGTTGCGAGCGGCCAGAATGCGAGCGTGAAGAAAGAAATCAAGCGCGTAAACATGGTAGTAAACGGATTGCTCAAAATGCATTCCATCAGGCTGCACTTGCTTCGCTGACTCTTCGAGAACGATGCGCCAACCGAGGCGCCGCCATCGCGGCGCGGAGCGGAATCGGGGGCAGAGCGTTCCAATAAAGAACAGCGCTGTCGCCTCTCCGAGCAGGTGGGTATTGGGCGAAGAATAGGTTGAAAGATAACGCTCGATGTGGCGTCCGCTCAGGGCGAGCGCGCGAGCCAGCTCGTGCTGGAAAGTTTTTGGGGCCGAAGGGCTGGAAAGAAGAAGATGACCCACCCAAAGCCAAGCGAGGCTGCGAAAGGCCACTTCCAAACTGCTGGCCCAGTTAATCCCAATAGGATAGGGATTTTCCTTTTGCCACGTTCGCCACTGGTCCAGCAATTCGTTGAGATACCGGGTTTCCTGGGTGAGCAGATGAGCCTTCGCCAGCGTGACCAGATGCTGATGGCGGTTAATCTCCCAGATAATTTTATGGTCGCCAAGTTCGTCAAACTGCAGAAACCGGACCTTGTACCAGGGCCGGTTGGGAGCCCCTTTGCCGCTGACGGGGTCGAGATGCCAGTCGATGACTTTCCCGTAATCCAGTCCTTCAAAACCGAGAACGTCAAATTGATGCCGCAAGATGTGCTCAGCACGCTCGATTATCGCTTCGGATTCGCGGGGGAATCGCTCGCGCAGCAGTCTCAAAATCCCGGAAACGGCGCGGGTCTCAAAATAGAAACGGCCCGCCGGCGAAATAGCGCCCTTCACCGGCTCCGCGGTTTGGACCGCCTTCCGGGGGCCGTTGACGGGGACAAGCTCCCGGCCCGCAGCATTGATGCCAACGCGATAGGCGAGTCTATCAGTTCGCTTGGAGGCTTCCTGGCGGAGGCGCGTCCGAAACTCATCCCAACTCATCGCGGCGGCGCGAGCCGCCGTCTCCCTCCATGTTTGGGGCATAGCGTAATTCCATCGTACTCTGTGACGGCAATTGTAGCGGCGGCCAGCCATTATAAGGCCCCGACTCTGCCGGGGAATACTTACTTATGATAAATTATGATGATACAATGAAGTTGAATTTAAGGGAGGATTAGTGGCTAACCATAAGTCAGCTTTGAAGCGAATCAAGCAAACCGCGGGGCGAACCGAGCAAAATCGCGCTCACCGCTCGCGCCTGCGCAATCAGATCCGGCAACTGCGCAGCGCGCTCGACGCGAAGGATAAAACCGCCGCGCAGGCTTTGGCGACCCCTGTCTTTGCTCTGATCGACCACTCGATTCATAAGGGAATCCTGCACCGCAATACGGCTGCAAGGTACAAATCCCGCTTGAGCTTACGATTGAAGGCCCTCGCTTAACAGGTTGTGGAGCTTGCTATCCCGAGCTCTTCGGCTGGGCTCGGGGTAAAATCAACGGTTAAGCAGGCTTTGCCTTTATCAGTCCTTCAGCGACCATCACCTTTTCGAGCTTGGCGCGATTCTCGGGCCTCATGGGAACCATCGGAAGCCGGTAGACCTCTTCCATCATTCCCATCATGGCGAGGCCGGCTTTAACCGGAATCGGGTTGGTCTCAAGAAAGTTAGCTTGCATGAGAGGGAAAAGCTTCGCATTCAATTTCCGGGCTTCCGTATAGTTTCCTTCCAAGAGCACCCGCGTCAGGCGGCTCAACGGGCCGGGAACCTGGTTCGACACCACTGAAATCACTCCCACGCCTCCGAGCGACATCAGAGGAAAAGTAAAGGAGTCGTCTCCAGAAAGCACGGCAAAGGAAGGGGCAACCCTGGTGATTACTTCCATCTGCTGAACGATGCTCCCCGATGCTTCTTTAATTCCTATAATATTGGCAACCTTGGAGAGGCGTTCGACCGTCGCAGGCTCAATGTTGGACGATGTGCGGCTGGGCACGTTGTAAAGGATCACCGGCAGCTCAGATGAGTCGGCGATTGACACAAAGTGCTGGAAAAGGCCCTCTTGCGTGGGTTTATTGTAGTAGGGCGCAACGGAAAGGATCCCTTGAATGCCCAGGCCGCTCACACTTTTTGCCAATTCGCATACATGGCGCGTGTTGTTCCCCCCAACCCCGGCGATGATAGGGACCTTGCCCGCCGTTTCCTCGACGACAACCCTGATCACGCCCAGGTACTCTTGCTTTTCAAGCGCCGGAGTCTCTCCAGTGGTTCCACAAGGAACAAGGAAATCTATCCCTTCCCGCAGTTGAAATTGAACGAGCCTTCGCAGCGCGTCGACGTCAATCGTGCCGTCGCGCTTAAACGGCGTAACCAGAGCCGTACCGCAACCCCTGATCTCAATCGCCATAGGATTCTCCTTCCTGGACCAATTCCATACCTTTAGTGGCAAATTTCATGCTAATGCTGTCCCCCATTTTCTGCCACCCATTTTAGACTTCGCCTCGCTTTGCTTATTCCAGGATTTCAGCGAAATTGAATAGCCCCTTTTTCCCTACGACCCAGCGGGCGGCAAAAAGAGCGCCTTCGGCAAAGCCCTGGCGGCCTCGGGCGGTATGCCGCAGAATGATCGTGTCGGCTTCAGAATCGAAACCCAGCTCGTGGGCGCCAGGAATGTAACCGGCGCGAACGCTGCTGACGGGCAGATCGCGCGAGGCGAGAATCGGTTGGACACGGCGCTTCAGCTCAAGGGCTGTCCCCGACGGAGCGTCTTTTTTAAAGCGGTGGTGGGCTTCGGTGATGTATGGCTCGTATGCCGCGTAGCCCTTGAACGCTTGCGCGACCGCCTGCGCAGCCCGGTAAAAAAGCTGCACACCGATGGAAAAGTTTGCGCCGTAAACCATGCCAACGCCCGCGCGATCAATAATCTGGCGAACCTCTTCCACGCGGTCGTGCCAGCCCGTAGTGCCCACGACCAGGTTGCAGCCAAGCGCCGCCACCCGCCGGACATTTTCAACCGCGGTTTCAGGTGTGGTGAAGTCAACACAAACGTCAACGCCGTTGAAGTTTGCTGTAGTGATGCCCTCATAGTCGCGGTTGGAGAATTCGTCGAGAACGAGCTTTACCTCAAAGCCACGCTGCGGCGCGAGTAACTCGACGGCCTTTCCCATCTTGCCGTGGCCAAGGAGAGCCAGGGTCAGGTTGCGCGAATTTGAGGAGTCCACCATCAAATGGAATTACTCTGGCCTGTAAAGAAAAACTAGACAGCCTCTCGCAAAGACGCCAAGGCGCAAAGAAACCGCAAAGCAGAATCGCTCTATTTTCTCATCAGCAGCTAATCAAGATAGCCTTCGGACTTCATCAACTCGGCGTTCAGCAAGGCAGCGCCGGCGGCGCCGCGAATGGTGTTGTGGCTGAGCGCCGTGTACTTGAACTGGAGCACAGGGCACGCGCGCACTCGCCCAATGACGGTGGCCATCCCGCGCTCAGTATCAACGTCAAATTTAACCTGGGGCCGGTCTTTCTCGTCACGCACTACAATTGGGTGCGCCGGAGCCGACGGCAGGCCGCGCTCCTGGGGCACGGAGTGGAATTTCCGCCACGCTTCGATGAGGTCTTCCCTTGAGGCTTTGCTGCGAAGCGAAACTGAAATCGATTCGGTATGGCCGTCTTCAACCGGTACGCGATTGCAGTGCGCGCTCACGAGCATCGGCGCCGGCTGCACCCCCGCCGCCGTCAGCTTGCCGAGCAGCTTTTGGGTTTCCTCTTCCACTTTCTCTTCCTCGCCAGAAATGAACGGGATGACGTTGCCCATGATATCGAGTGTGGGCACACCCGGGTATCCCGCTCCTGACACCGCCTGCATGCTGGTCATAAAAACTTTTTCGATTCCGAAAGCTCTCTCCAGCGGAGCAAGAGACATGACCAAACCCACCGTAGTGCAATTCGGGTTGGTGACAATCATACCCTTCCACCGGCCCCGGGAACGCTGGATACGGGTGAGCGCCAGGTGGTCCGGGTTTACCTCTGGAATCAGCAGAGGAACGTCCTGGTCCATCCGGAAATAGGAAGAATTGGAGACAACCACATGGCCGGCTTCGGCAAAGTCCTTTTCTACAGTCCCCGCGACTTTTGAATCGAGTGAAGCGAAGAGCAATTGCGGCGCCCCGCCCGGACGGCATTCACGCACTTCCATCGCGCGGGCCTTTTCCGGCATGGGAGCGCGCAGCCGCCAGTTACAAGCTTCAGCGTAACGTTTGCCCGCGGATTTATCCGACGCGGCGAGCCAGATTAACTCAAACCAAGGGTGATTCTCGAGTAGGCTTACGAAACGCTGCCCCACCATGCCCGTGGCGCCCAGAATTCCAACTTCAATCTTCTTCATGACTGACAACTTGTACCCTTTCTATCGATCTCTATCCAAAAAGAACCTTCGTTAACGAACTTCGCGACACTACACTAGCCGCGTTTCTTCAGCAGCCGAACCATCTGGCAATAGAGATCAACTGCCGTCAGCAGGTCCGTCTTGCGAACGCATTCATGATCCGTATGAGCCACGTGGATCGAGCCCGGTCCAAGCAGAAACGGCTCTCCCCACGCGGTAAGCGACGGCAGGTCGGTCGAGAAAGCGACAACCTCCGTATCGAACCCAGCGAGTGTTCCCAGTTTCAACGCCGGCGTATCCCGGACAAACTCAAATTCGCAGCGCCCCTGCAAAACACCTTCGATCTTCGACTTCAGCGCCGCCGAACCCCCTGGTTGCGGCACGGTGCGAAACAGCAGTTGCGCCTTGGCTTCACCGGGAATTACATTGGCCGCGCAGCCGCCGGTGATAACACCGATGTTCAACGTAGACGGCCCCATGATCCCATCCACAGGCAGCGGGATTTGGCGGATGTCCGCCAGTATATCCAAAAGTTTCTCCACCGCGGATTCCCCAAGATGGGGGTAAGCGGAGTGCGCCATCTTTCCGCGCGCGCAAACATCCACCCGCAAGACACCCTTCGTACCCACGGCCATCTTATTGCACGTGGGTTCGCCATTGATGATGTACCGCGAGCCGCGCGGCGTCTGGTTGGCGGCGCAAGCGCCGTCGCTCATAATCTCCTCACCCACCATGAACAGCAATCCTAGATCACGGACACCCTCATCTGCCAGCAGTTCAGCGGCCGTCACTTCGGCCGCGGCGATGCCTTTGGCGTCGCACGAGCCACGCCCATAAATGAATTCCGTGTCTTCTCTTGACGGGATAAACGGCGGCACCGTGTCGAGGTGGGTGCTGAGCACGATCTCGGGCTGCCCCCGGTAAGCAAAAACGTTGAATCGTCCCGGAGAAACAGGGATGGACTCAACCTCCCACTGCCTGTTTCCCAGATAATCCGCCAGAAAAGCGCAGCAAGCGCCCTCAGAGCCAGTTACCGACTGGATGTTCACCAAATCCTGGGTGAGGCGATACAACGAAGATTCCTGTGACGGCAGCATAGAAACACTTCCCAATCATCCTGCGCGGCTTGAGATGAACGATTTGCTTCCTGGCAGGGGGAGGCCCAGAGAAGAGGGTCTTTTCATCGCCATCAGCCCTCTTTTGAAGTTAGCTTACAAGCGAAATAGGCGTCAAGCAGATTGGCGGCAAATCTCCTGCGCATCGCCCGGCCTTGACGTTTTTGCGGGAGGCCTTGTATTTTTTCACGTCTGCCAAAATGGCCGGTTCCATTCCCGCCGGATTTTGCCGCCATGAACCCTTGAAATTCGCGTTTCCCTGCCAAGTTCATGTTTGTGAAGCTTGATTTGGTATAATAATCGAGGCTGAAGTGAAGGCCGAATATGGAGCTTCTGAGTCGAAGATGGGCTAGCCCGCCGGAGCACGGCAAACAGTCCTAAATTAAGCAAGGAAGAGAGATGGCAACAACAGACCTAGCGATTGTGGAAAGAGATGAGGCGCGGCAGAAAAGCCGCGTTGTGAACGACCTGAGCATTCAGGTGGCGACGGTGAACGGCTCAGGAAGCCAGTCCGCCAATTTGATCCTTTTGCGCGCCATCTTTCAGATGGGCATTCCCGTTTCTGGTAAGAACCTTTTTCCCTCGAACATTGCCGGACTGCCGACATGGTTTACGATTCGCGCTTCGCGGGATGGGTACGTTGCCCGGCGCGAGGAAATCGATTTTCTCGTGGCCATGAACCCGGAAACCGCGGAAGACGACCTGCGGGGGCTTGAACCGGGCGCCGCCGTGGTTTACGACGAGAAGATGAACTTGAACCGCCTGCGGGAGGACGTCGTCTTTTATCCCGTGCCGTTTGACAAGCTGGTGGCTCCGATTTGTCCTGACGCCAAGTTGCGAAAGCTGGTTCGCAACATGGTTTATGACGGCGTAGTGGCGAACCTGATCGGCATCGAGATGGCTGAGGTTGAGAGGGCTCTGCGCAAACAATTCAAGAAGAAGGTCAAGGCCGCCGATCTCAACTGGAAGGCCGCGCAGGTGGGCTACGAGTTCGCCGAGCAGAACCTCAGCAAGAGCGACCGCTTCACCCTTGAGCGGATGGACAAAAACAAGGGGAAAGTCCTGATCGAAGGTAACTCGGCGGCGGCGCTTGGCTGCCTTTTCGCGGGTGTGACCGTGGTCTGCTGGTACCCGATCACTCCTTCGTCATCGCTTTGCGAAACGCTGATTAACTACATGAAGCGCTTCCGGATCGACTCCGAAACCGGTAAGGCGACGTTTGCCATCGTCCAGGCCGAGGACGAAATGGCGGCACTCGGCATGACGCTGGGCGCGGGCTGGGCGGGGGCGCGCGCGATGACTTCGACCTCGGGGCCGGGAATCTCTTTGATGTCCGAGTTCACTGGCCTCGGATATTACGCTGAGATTCCCGCCGTGGTCTTTGACATCCAGCGCGTAGGTCCCTCTACCGGGCTTCCAACGCGCACCCAGCAAGGCGACATCCTTTCCACTGCGGTGCTTTCCCATGGTGATAGCAAGCACCCTTTGCTGTTCCCGGCCACCGCCGAAGAGTGCTACACGATGGCGATGGACGCTTTCGATCTCGCCGAAGGTTTGCAGACGCCCGTTTTTGTGATGAGCGATCTCGACCTGGGCATGAATTACTGGATGGCCGAGCCGTTCAAATATCCCGAAAAGCCTATTGCGCGCGGCAAGGTGCTGAGCGCCGAAGACGTGAGCCGCTTGGGTGGGTTTGCCCGCTATAAAGACGTGGACGGAGATGGCGTTCCTTACCGCACCGTGCCCGGAACGAATCACCCGCTAGCCGCATATTTCACGCGGGGTAGCGGCCACAACGAAAAGGCCATTTACACCGAGAAGCCGGATGTTTACGTAAATAATATGGACCGGCTGAGCCGGAAGTTTGAGACCGCGCGCGCGAGCCTACCCGCTCCCATCATCGAGGAGAAGCCCGGCGCGGATATCGGCATTATCGCCTACGGCACCACGCACTGGGCGATTCTTGAGGCGCTCGACCAGCTCGAGCAGGAGCACGATCTTAAAGCAAGTTATTGCCGCGTGCGGGCGTTCCCGTTCAGCAAAGACGTTAAGGATTTTATCCGGCGGCACTCCCGTGTTTACGTGGTGGAGCAAAACCGCGACGGGCAAGTGTATTCCCTGCTGCGGATGGACGTGGACGCTGAGGACGTTACCCGGATGCGAAGCGTCCGCCATTACAACGGCCTGCCCGTTGATGCGCGCAGTGTAACCAATACGATTGTTTCCCAGGAGGCGAAGGCATAGAGATGGCAAGCACCACGATTACACCGGCCCCACCCAAAAAAGTGAACCGCATTGGACTTGAAATGCCCGTCTACCGGGGCAACAAGTCCACGCTATGCGCGGGCTGCGGCCACAATGCGATTTCCGAGCGATTGGTAGAGGCGTTCTACGAATTGGGCGTTGAGCCTCACCGCGTGGCCAAGCTTTCCGGCATAGGCTGCTCTTCGAAAAGTCCGGCGTACTTTCTCAGCACCGCCCACGGCTTCAACGCCCTTCATGGACGAATGCCGTCAGTGGCCACCGGCGCCCTGCTCGCCAACCGCACGCTTATCGCGGTGGGTGTAAGCGGCGATGGCGACACGGCTTCTATCGGCATCGGACAGTTTGTCCATCTGATGCGGCGCAATCTGCCCGTGGTCTACATCATCGAGGATAACGGGTGCTACGGGCTGACGAAGGGCCAGTTTTCCGCTACCGCGGACCTGGGCTCGACGCTCAAGAGCGGCGTGGTCAACGAGCTGCCGCCGATTGATACGTGCGCGCTGGCCGTTCAACTGGGAGCAACTTTTGTGGCTCGTTCCTTCTCCGGCGACAAGAAACAACTGCTCGCGCTGCTCAAAGCCGCTATCGTGCATCAGGGCACGGCCATGCTGGATGTGATTTCACCTTGCGTCACTTTCAATGACCACGAAGGATCGACCAAAAGCTATGCCTATGTGAAGGAACACGAGGAGGCGCTCGAAGAAGTCAGCTTTGTGCCATTCTTCGACGATATTTCCGTTGATTACGATCCGGGCACGTCGAAAGACGTGACGCTTCATGACGGCTCTCACCTTTTGCTGAAGAAGCTCACCAAGGATTACGACCCGTCGAGCAAGATCGAGGCGCTGCGCGTGCTTGAAGAGTCGCAGCGGGAAGGCGCGGTGCTCACGGGCTTGTTTTACGCTGACACCGGCCGCCGCAATTTTCTGGATCTGCTGAACCTGGTGGATGAGCCGCTGGCGGCGCTGCCTGAGTCGCAGGTTCGCCCGTCCCAGGCGGTGCTCGACCAGGTGATGGAAGAGTTGCGGTAGCACAGCCCTCACCCACCGCTTTGCGGTCCCCCCTCTCCCTGAAGGAGAGGGCTGTTATCTACTTGATTTTTACTCTCTCCTCCCCGATCGGAAGGTCTACCTTTTTCTATCCCTTCTTTCCGGGAGAGTGCTGGCTTGTTCATTTTTCGGCCCTCGCCCCGCAGGGGTGGTGAGCGCAGCGAGCCGGGTGAGGGAGTTGGCCGAACTTCTCTGAGCATCGCCTATTTCCTGCAATCGTAGGTGATGCTGAAACTATCGATGCCGCCGCCGGGCGCTATCTCCGCCGTTTGGTCTTCCTTCGGACAGTGACGCTTGGAGACGGTCACGTAATTGGTTCCGGGAATCAGACCGGTCGCGGCAAAGCCTCCCTGATTCGCTTCGATCTTCTCACTTTCAGTCACCGACCCATCCGTCCACAAAATTGTGAGTGTCTCGTCCGCAACGGGCGCGCCGCTGCCATCGCTCACCCGGATGAGCACCGGCTTATGAAGCATTTGCTTTCCTTGATAGGGCGTTTCATTGAGCATGACAAGCTTCAACTGAGCGTCTGGCCCGGATGCGCTCAAGTCCGCGTGCTCGAAAAAGCTCGTGTCATGGTCCGCGCCAAGGCGGCGCACGGTGACCCAATACCGGCCGAAAGGAAGATGATCGAAGCGAAATCCCCCGTCATTGCCCGTTACGGTTTGCCCCAACAGGCGCTCGTGGTCATCGGCGAGCGAAACAAGAATTTCAGAAGCCATGCGGCCATCGTGATCGAGCGTCTTGCCGGAAATCATGCCTTCCTCTGATGCGCTGGGCGCATCAAGAGCAATCTGAACGGAGTTGCTTGCGACAGAACCTGACCACAAGGCAACGCCGAGATTCTTTCGGATTGAGTCGCCGTTGGGGTAGCTTGCGCTGTAGGCGATGGACAGCCGGTACGCGCTCCAATACGGCATGGTTCCCACAGTGGGTTTGATCGCGCCCGGTGTGATGTGAATGACGGCGGGTTCATCCTGACTGCCTCCGGGTTCGATGGCAAACAGCTCGGGATGAGGAAATCCGGGGTCGCGCAGAACCGTACCGATCGCGGGAGTTGCAAGAGAGACAGAGGCGGCGGGCTCAAGGTGCGTGGCCAGCGTTGATCCGCCCGGGTTCTCGCCGGAGTCGCCGCCTGCGTCAGCCACGGGCCGGTATAGCCAGAGCGGCTGGCTGCCGGAATTATGGAAGTGAAGCACAATCGAAAACGACCCGGCGACGGCCGGCTGCGAAGCGGATATCGTCACCTGCAACGGCTGCCCGGCGGCGGGCGATTGTGCCCAGTATTTCGAAGCGGCCGAAACGGCGGCGAGCGCGAAAATCAATGCAAGGGCGGCGGAAAATCTGAGAAGCCGGTCGAGCGTGCGGCAAGAAGAATTACTCTGCGCCTTCATTCATTACGATCATAACCGGCGCCGCGGGAAAAGGCGAAGGCCAGAGCGCGCCACCCCAAAACGGCTGTAGCGGCGGCCTCTGGCCGCCGGTTTTTAT
>JBOGJY010000053.1:0-2917 GCA_050745325.1 Terriglobia bacterium | reverse complement strand
GTTCTTAAATAGTAAAGACCGGCGGCCAGAGGCCGCCGCTACAACCGCAGTTGTCACACAGACTCTTTAGGCCGCCAGCGCGCCGCAAGGGCCAAACGTTTCGTATGCTCAGAAAGCTGATCAATATCCACGGCGGGAGAACGTTCGCGCCGTGGGTCTTGATCCTATTTTGCGCTCTTGCCTTCGCCGCCCCTCATGGCGCTGCCGCGATACAAATAGTACAAGACAGGGAAATCCAACAGACAAGACACACCAAACAGATAAAACATGCCAAACAAATCCAACCGGCGCCCGGTTCATCCGCAAACGCTCAAACGCGGCCGCTTCAAGCCCCTGGGCAGAATGCTCTCCCGCCGGCTGTCCGCGAGAAAGCCCTCCGCTATTCGCACACCCAATACGCTCTCTATTTCGGCGGCGTTGCGCTTGAGCTCGCCATTTATGCGGCGCTGTGGCTATGCGGCTTTGGAGGTTGGCTGCGCGATTTCACAGTGCGGGCCGTCCGGGCGCCGGGAAAGCTCCTCGTCCGCTGCCTGATCTTCATCCCCATTTTCTGGGCGGTGGCGAGCGTCATCGCTTTCCCTCTCGATTACTATGGCGGTTACATCATCGAGCATCGCTTCGGCCTTTCGACCGAGGGTTTTGCCGCCTGGCTAGGTGATTGGGGAAAATCGCTGGGCCTGACCACGGTTGTGGCCATCGTTGTAGTCTGGATTCTCTACTGGGTGATTCAGCGCAGTCCGCGGCGGTGGTGGCTGTGGTTTTGGATCGCCACGCTGCCACTTGCTCTCTTTGTCATGTTCGGAGAACCCTACGTGGTCGAGCCGCTTTTCTACAAGTTCACTCCGCTCGCCCAAACGCAGCCCGTGCTTACCGAGCACATTGAAGAAATGCTTCGCCATGCGGGAATTGATATTCCTCCAGCGCGCATCCTCGAGATGAATGCCAGCGCCAAGACTCGCGCCCTGAACGCCTACGTCTCCGGCCTCGGAAGCAGCAAGCGCGTGGTAGTGTGGGACACAACCCTCAAACAGATGACGCCGGATGAGACGCTTGTCGTGCTTGGGCACGAAGTGGGCCACTATGTGTTGCATCACGGCCTGAAGGAATTTGCGCTGGATGAGATGGCCGCGCTCGCGGCGTTCCTCGCAGGCTTCTGGATGGTGACTGGCGTGATCAGGCGCTGGGGGGCGCAGACGGGAATCGAGGGCGTGAGTGATCTGGCGAGTTTCCCCTTGTTGATGCTGGTCCTGACCTTGGCGCTCTTTCTTTTGTCCCCGCTCTATTGCGGCGTCTCACGCCATTACGAGCATCAGGCGGACCAGTATGGGCTTGAGCTGAGTTACGGCGTGGTTTCTGACCCGAACGCCGCCATGGTCCGGTCGTTCGAGATTCTGGGCAAGGACGACTTGGCCGATCCCGATCCGGGGCCGTTCATCACATTTTGGCTCTTCACCCACCCGCCGCTTCAAGAGCGCATCCGTTTCGCCGGAAGCTACCATCCGTGGACTGAGGGAATGCCAATGAAACTGCTGAAAGAAAGTAGCCAGTGATGAGTGAAAAGCTATCAGCCTTCAGCGAGGAAATTCCGGATGTCTTCAAGGACTCGCCGGAACATTTCAGGCGTGAGCCTTCCGGTTTGCGTATTCTGCTGGCTGGGGTGGTAGGCGGCGTAGAGGCGGGGCAGGCCGTCCGGCAAAATGAAGCTGGCGCCGTGTGCGAAGCGGAAGGAGGACCGCCGGGGCAGTTGAACCCGGTGTGGTCCGACTTTCCCGATCCGCGGCCCGCTGCCACGCTCTTCATAGACAACACGCAAATAAGCGTCAAAAGCGATGCGGCCAAGCGCCAGCACGGCGCGCAGCTTGCGCAAAATCGTCAACTCCTCCATCAGGTAGGGACGGCAGTTACGCTGCTCCTCTGGCGTGGGCTTATTGGCAGGCGGCGCGCACCGCACTCCAGCCGTAATATAACAGTTGCAGAGGGTGAGGCCGTCACCCCTTCGCGCACTCAGCGGCTGGTTCGCAAACCCGGATTCATACAGCGCCCGGTAGAGGAAATCCCCGGAGCGGTCTCCCGTGAACATGCGTCCCGTGCGATTGCCTCCGTGCGCGGCGGGCGCAAGGCCAACCACCAGCAAGGCGGCCTCCGGATCGCCGAAGCCTGGCAAAGGCTTTCCCCAGTACGCTTCGCCGCGATACATCCGGCGCTTTTCGCGCGCCACCTTCTCGCGGTATTCTACCAGCCGCGGGCAGCGCGCGCAGGCGATGATTCGTTGTTGCAACCGTTCGAGCGGATTGCGTGATGGCGCTGATTCCGTCATAAGTTTTTTAGCGCCGGATCAGGATAACATGGCGTCATCGTGAGGCGCCTGAAGAAACCTTGGCGGCCGTTACTCTGAGTCCATCTGCGGAGATGCTCTGCGAGAACGCTCACAAACAGCGTCACGCAAAGCCCGCAAAGCCGCGAGGGTGGGCTAAGAAACTAAATGCTTTGTCCTTTGCGCTTTCTTTGCGACTCGGCGTTTTTGCGAGAGGTTGTTTATTTGTTCACAGCGGGCGGCGCACACATCGTCGAATCGCATACATGGCAAACTACGTCATATATGTATGCGTTTCCCAGCGGGAACATGTCATTCTGAGCGCAGCGAAGAATCTGCTTTTCCCGGTTTACCAGCAGATGCTTCGCTCTGCATGACATTTCCTTTGGTTGCGGCTCTACCACCCTGCGCTACATATTCATACGAATACCTCTCGCATTTTGACCGGCTCCGTGCTTTCATGTTCAATTCAAAGATTAAATCCGCATCTGGAGACAATGTATGGCACTAAGCAGAGTTGGGAGCGCGATGAAGACGATCCTGGTGATATCGCTGTTCGTTACGATTGGGGTTTGCCTGGCGTGGGGCGGGGCACAGCAGCGC
>JBOGJY010000052.1:0-12355 GCA_050745325.1 Terriglobia bacterium | reverse complement strand
CGGTTGCCGCACGTGCCGCGGTCCTTATCCAGCTTATCAAGCAGCGTCTTCAGTTGTGTGTAAGAGCTCTGGTCGCCAAAATCGTCTGCAATGTAGTGGACGTCGCGCGTGAAAGCATCCAACGCGCTGTCGTCCTCTGTGGGCACCTCAAGGTATTTTTTCACCGCCTTCCGCATCTTATCGCGGAAGCTTTCGCTGGTGTAAGGGGTCTTGGCGCAGCCGATGACCGAAAAGCCGTCGGGGAGCAGACCGGCCTTCGAAAGATAGTAGAGAGCCGGAACCAGTTTGCGCTCCGTCAAGTCGCCCGACGCGCCGAAAATGACCATCGAGCAGGGCGCCGGAACACGATGTCCGGCCGATTCTCCAGGCCCGGATTGGGTGGCTACGTTAGACTCAACCATGAAGCTCCTCCTTAGCTTGGACCCGAAACATCGCGGGTTTGCTCCTTGCGGAACGAATCGTTTAAGAGCCTATCAGACGCCCAGCATTTCATGCGCTTTCTGGACGATGTGGTCCTTGGTGAACCCGAACTTCTCCGCCAGCACCTTAAAAGGAGCCGAGGCGCCGAAACGGGTCATTCCGACGACCGCGCCCATGGGACCCACATATCGTTCCCAGCCAAACGGCGAAGCCGCTTCGATGGCCAGCCGCAGCGTAAACTGCGCGGGCAACACTTCATCCTTGTAACTCTGCGGCTGCTTCTCAAAAAGGTCCCAGCTCGGCAGACTCACCACGCGCGCGGCATACCCTTCGCTCTTCAGTTGTTCGTAAGCCTCAACCGCCGGTGGCACTTCTGAGCCGGTGGCGATCAGCAGAATACCCGGGGCTTTGCCGGATGAATCCGCCAGCACGTAGCCGCCGCGCGTTAAACCCTCTGCCGAAGCGTAGCGTTCTCGGTCAAGGACGGGAACCACCTGGCGCGACAATGCCAGCGCCACCGGACCACCGCGGTGTTCAATCGCCACGCGAACCGCTACCGCGGCTTCGTTTGCGTCTCCCGGACGGATGAAACAGAGATTCGGAATGGCGCGCAGCGACGGGAAATGCTCGATCGGCTGATGCGTGGGGCCGTCCTCGCCGAGGAAGATGCTATCGTGCGTGTACCAGAAAATGGTGTGGGTATCCATGAGCGCCGCCAGACGCAGCGTGGGGCGCATATAATCGGAAAAACTCAGATACGTTCCGCCGTAAGGAATGAGGCCGCTTACCGACATTCCGTTCAGAATAGACCCCATGCCGTGCTCGCGCACGCCAAAATGGAGGTTGCGGCCGCCATAATTCCCTTTTTCGAAGTCGCCCACACTCTTGATTTGGGTGTTGTTCGATCCTGTCAAATCGGCCGACCCGGCAAGCAGCATCGGCAGGCTTGACGCGATAGCGTTCACCACCTTCCCCGCCGCGCTTCGGGTGGGCACTGGCCCGTCTGACGCTTTGAAGGAGGGGATCTTGCTTTGCCAACCGCCGGGGATTTCGCCGTGAACGTACCGGTCCCAGTCCGCGGCAAGCTGCGGATAGGTTTTCTGGTAGCCCACAAGACGTAGATTCCAGCTTTCTTCAAGCTTGGCGCCGCGTTCAAGGGCCTGGCGGTAATGCGCGAGCGCCGCAGGTGGAATGAAAAACGGCGGATCGAGCGGCCAGCCAAGGTTTTCTTTGGTCGCCTTCACTTCCTCTTCACCGAGCGGCTCACCGTGGATTGCCGCCGTATCGTGTTTATTGGGACTGCCGAATCCAATGTGCGTGCGGACGTCAATAAATGAAGGCCGTCCCCTTTCGGCCTGCGCCTTGCGGAGAGCCTGGTCCACGGCTTCAAGGTCATTTCCATCCTCGACGTGTTGCACAAACCATCCGTAGGCTTCGAATCGCTTGGCCCGGTCTTCGGTAAAGGCCAGGTTGGTTGATCCGTCGATCGAGATGTTATTGTCATCGTAAATGAAAATCAGATTATCCAGCCCAAGGTGGCCTGCCAGCGAAGACACTTCCGAAGCAACGCCTTCCATCAGGTCGCCATCGCTCACCAGGGCGTAAATTTTGTAATCGACCAGCGCATGGTCCGGGCGATTGAAATAAGCGGCAAGATATTTTCCGGCAATCGCCATGCCCACCGCATTGCCAGCGCCCTGGCCAAGCGGGCCCGTGGTGGTTTCAACCCCCGGCGTCAGTCCGTATTCAGGGTGCCCAGGAGTTTTGCTTCCCCACTGGCGGAATTGCTTGAGCTCATCGAGCGGGAGATCGTAGCCCGTCAGGTGCAAGAGGCTGTAGAGCAACATGCATCCGTGGCCGGCGGAAAGCACAAAACGATCCCGGTTAGGCCAATGAGGGTTACGCGGATTGTACTTCAGGTGCTGGGTCCATAGGACGTAGGCCAGAGCGGCTGCTCCCATCGGCAGGCCCGGATGGCCTGAGCGCGCCTTTTGCACGGCGTCGATAGTGAGACAGCGTATGGTGTTGATGCAAAGCTGGTCAAGCTCAGCCTGCTGCAGTTCCTGGCGTTGCGCTGGAATCGTCGTTTCTGTTGCCAAGGGTACATCCTCCTCTTCAATTGTCAGTGGGAGCCTAAAGCCGGATTACGGGGCGCAGGTTAATGATAAGTTGGATCCTTGTCGCAGCGGCCTTGCGTATTGGAAATGTGGCCCGCTGCGCTCTTCCGCTTCATCTACGGCGCCCGCTCTCATTATAACCATATCTAATTGACGAGAGACAAGCGTGGTGCAGCGGCGGGCTTCACCGCGGCACATGCCATCCTAAAGGGCGGCGCTACCCTTCCTGGATCGTGCCTGGTCCCATTTCAGAGGCTTCGCCCGGCTCGATTGGCAAAACCGGCTTTTTTTCAGCAACCGGTTAGGTTGGATGTTCTGCTATGCTGGAAATTAAAATTCCGGCATATGAGGAGACGGCGATGAGCAAACAGCATTTGGGAGTGATTGGCTTGGGCGTAATGGGCAGCAACCTGGCTTTGAACGCAGAGAGCAAGGGTTTTTCGGCGGCGGGCTTCGACCTCGACCAGGATAAGGCGGCTAAGTTTGAGGCGGCCGGACGAGGGAAAAATATCGTGGCCACCCGGACCCTGAAGGACTTCGCCGCTTCGCTTGAGACGCCGCGCCGGATTCTGATGATGGTTCCGGCGGGCGCGCCCGTGGATGCGGTCCTCAAGGACCTTCGGCCGTTCCTCGCGCGGGAGGACATCGTGATCGACGGCGGGAATTCCTATTTCAAGGATACCGAGCGGCGCGGGCGGGAGCTTGACCAGGCGGGGCTGAGTTTTTTCGGCATGGGCGTTAGCGGTGGCGAAGAAGGAGCGTTGCACGGTCCCAGCCTGATGCCAGGCGGCCGCGAAGAATCGTACCGCCACTTGGAAGCTGTGCTCACCAAGATGGCGGCGCAGACCTCAGACGGCGCTTGCTGCACCTATCTCGGGCCAGGCGGCGCCGGCCATTACGTCAAAATGGTTCACAACGGCATCGAGTATGGCATCATGCAGGCGATTTGCGAGGTTTATGACCTTCTGCAAACCGCGTTGGGCCTTCAGGCAGCGGAGCTTCACGATCTATTTACTTCATGGAACGATGGGGAGCTGAATTCTTTCCTGATTGAGATCACGGCCCTGGTGCTCGGCAAAATCGACCCGGAAACGAAAAAACCGCTGGTCGATTTAATCCTAGACGAAGCGGAGCAGAAAGGCACCGGCAAGTGGACCGCGCAGGACTCGCTTGATTTGGGCGCGGCCGTTCCCTCGCTCAGCGCCGCCGTTTACGCGCGCGTGCTCTCGGCTCAAAAAGAGGAGCGCGTGGCAGCCTCGGCCATCATCAAGGGACCCGCGGCCAAGTTCAGCGGCGAGAAGAAGAGCCTGATCGAGGCAGCGCGACATGCCCTTGAGGTTTCTATGATCGTCTGCTATGCGCAAGGCTTCGAACAGTTGCGAGTGGCCTCGGTGGATTACAAGTACAATCTTAAGATGCCGGATATTGCCCGCATCTGGAAAGGCGGATGCATCATCCGCTCAAAGATGCTCGATCCCATTGCGGCGGCCTTCCGGGGAAACCCGGACTTGAAGAACTTGATGATCGACGCGCACTTTAGCGGGCTTATCAATCGCCATGCCGGTGATTTGCGCCAAACGGTGAAGTTCGTTGTGGATTTAGGAGTCTCGACGCCCCTGCTCGCGTCTTCGCTCGCCTACATTGACGGCTACCGCCAGAAGCGGCTCCCGGCTAACCTGCTTCAGGCGCTCCGCGACTGTTTCGGCGCGCACACCTACCGCCGGATAGATCGGGAAGGGGTCTTTCACACTGAATGGGCGAAGAAATAAGATGTTGCGTTGGGAGGCTGCCGAACCTTTTAGGGCGAGTGAACGCGGCGTCTAAGCAAAAACAAGAAACCCCCGAAAAACGCTTCGGGGGTTTCTTACGTGCACGTAGCCACGCTGAGTTCGACTTCAGAGTCGAGGATGTTCTGGCTTCGTTTCAGGCATTTATTCTTAGCGGCCCGAGCCAGACATGGTACCAGAATCGCTCTTCTTCTTTTTCTTGCTGTGGTGATGCTTTGTTTTCTTCTTGCCGCTTGTTGCAGCAGTGCTGCTTCCCGAATCCTGAGCTGTGGCGGCAGCGAACACCGGCATACCCAGCGAAACAGCAAGAGCGAATGTAAACAATACAGTGAGAAGCTTCTTCATTAGGTTGCAACCTCCGTTAAATTGGAATCCTTAGGGGTCAAAGAGCACGTCACAGACCAAACGTACTCTGGCCCATGATTATAACATAACCTTTATACATATCAACTAGTTGTGAATCGGGGAATATCCCGATTTTCCGCTCAGCAGGTCCGTAACAGTGCGCAAGAGCTACACCATCCGGTGTACGAATTGCACCAAATGGAGCAGGAACAAGAAACCGGCGCGATGCCAGCGAAAAAGCGCGGACTTATCCGCGCCAAGGGCAAAATCGGTGCTCTCTCCGGTTCGCAACTGGTCGCTAGCTGTCGCTGCAGCATTGACAAAATGAGACGGGCCGCAACAATGGCGCTATACTGAAAAAGGATTTCCGCTTTCAACGGAATCATGCGCGGGACCATTTGGATCGATACAGACGCTTCAGCCCGGCTGGCCTCTTTATGAGCACCGACTTATTTCAAATTTTGCCCGCAGGACCGGCTTGTTCCAGCGCGCCTGATCGGCGGCTCTTCGAGAGGCAAGAACCGGTTGCCCAGTCTGTTAGCGTACCCGTAGCGGCAAGCGCCAAAACGTTCTTCGTAGAGACGTTTGGCTGCCAGATGAACGTTCATGATTCGGAGAAAGTTTCCGGGGCGCTGATGGCGCGGGGCTACCGGCCCGTGGCGAGTTGCGACGAAGCGGACCTGATTCTCTACAACACGTGTAGCATCCGCGAAAAGGCGGCCCAGAAGGTGTTCTCGCGCCTCGGAGCGTTTAAGAAGGCGTATCGCGGCAGCCCGAAATTGATTGGCGTGCTTGGGTGCGTCGCGCAGCAGGAAGGCGAGCGGATTTTCGACCGGGCGCCGCAGGTGAACCTGGTGTGCGGCTCGGCGAGCTACTCGAAGATCGCAGAGCTTGTCGGTCGCCTGGAGGCGGGCGAGCGGCGCGTCACGGGCCTTTCGCTCGATACGGACGAGTGCTTTGAAACCGAACTTACAAGCCGCGGCAATCCGTTTCGCGCCTACATCACCATCATCGAAGGCTGTGACAAGGCGTGCTCGTATTGCGTGGTGCCGATGACGCGCGGGCCCGAGCGCAGCCGCGCCAGCGCGAGCGTTCTTGAAGAAGCGCAGCAGTTGGCCGGCCGCGGCTACACTGAGATTCAGCTTCTGGGCCAGACCGTTAACTCCTACCGGGACCCATCCCCCTTGGGTATGGCTTTTTCCGAGCTTTTACTTCAGGTGGCGGAAGTTCCTGGCGTGCGCCGAGTCCGGTTCACCACGTCGCACCCCAGGGATTTCGGCGCGGAAATCGTCCGGGCGATTGAGAGTTCGCCCGCGCTTTGCAATCACATTCATCTGCCGGTGCAGTGCGGCTCCCCGCGTGTGCTCCGCGAGATGAAGCGCACCTACACGCGCGACCAGTATCTCGAGAAAATTAGTTGCATTCGCGCCGCGAAACGTGATATCAGCATTTCTACTGATATCATTGTTGGTTTCTGCGGAGAGACGGCGCAGGATTTCGAAGCAACGCTCTCCCTGCTGGACGAGGTGGAATACGACCAGGTGTTTTCCTTTAAGTATTCCCCGCGTCCAAACACCCCAGCCGGAAGCATGGGAGATTCTGTTCCCGAAGAAGAAAAAGTACGGCGATTGGCGCTGGTGCAAGAGAGGCAGCGCCAGATCCAGTTGCGCCGTAACCAGGCGCTCATCGGGCGCGAGTTTGAAGTGCTCGTTGAAGGTTTCCAGCCGAAGTTGGGACAATCGGTTGGAAGGACGACCAGCAATCACGTGGTTAATTTCTCCGGTAAGGCCGGATGGATGGGCCGGTACATGGGTGTGCGGGTCACCTCGGCAGGGCCGAACAGCCTCGCAGGGCTGCGGGCCGGACAGGTCTAAGGGCTGCTCGACACAGGAAAACCCCACGGCTCGGGGCGCCTGTGGATGCTTCACCTGCTGTTTAAGGTTGAGCGCCGCGAGAACGGCGTCGAGAGGGTGGGAAGGAGGAGCCGATGGAAGTCGAAATGAAAATCCGGGGCTTGATGATGGACCCGGTCACTAACATGCCGATCGTTATTCTCAGAGACTCGGTGGGCTCGGCGGTGCTGCCCATCTGGGTGGGAATTTACGAAGCCAACGCCATTGCCCTTGAGATCGAAAAGGTCAATACCCCAAGGCCGATGACGCACGACCTGCTCCGCAATCTGCTTCTGGGGCTTGAGACACACGTGAACAAAGTGGTGGTGAGCGATCTGCGGGATGATACGTTCTACGCGCTGATCTGGCTGGAGCGTGACGGCCAGACGCTCTCCATCGATTCGCGCCCAAGCGACGCCCTGGCTCTGGCGTTGCGCGTCGACTGCCCCATTTACGTCGAAGATGAGGTCTTGAAGAATTCGAAAGTTGTGGGCGCCACGTCGGACAAAGTGAACAACGAAGAGCTGAGCAAGTGGCTGGAAAGCCTCAACGACGACGACATCGGGCGTTACAAAATGTAGCGGGTTGCTGAAAAGGCCGTTTTGGCTGTCATTTTGAGCTGATTCGCTCCGCTTCGAATCGCCCCGAGCGCAGCGAAGAGGCCAAACTCCGCGAAGAAGCCCAATTCCAGTGACGAGTGGCGAGCCAGCAGGGGCGAACACGCGACGAGCGGCCTTTGCTCGTCACTGACCACTCGTCATTTGTCGCTGCCCTTATGGCCATAGTAATTGCTATCGCAAATCAGAAGGGCGGCGTGGGAAAAACCACCACGGCTACGAATCTAGCTGCCGCGTTTGCGCTGAAGAAAAAACGCACCCTCCTGATCGACCTCGATCCTCAAGCCAACAGCACGCTCACCTTCTTTCCCCTGGAAGAAATTCACAACTCCGTTTATGAGGTGCTGGCGGACCACCAAATGGCGCTCACCGAGATCGTCAAACCGACTAAAACACCCAACCTTTGTCTCGCGCCCGCCAAAATCTCGCTCGCCAAGCTCGAAGCGATGCTGGTGGGGCAGTTTGACGCGCCCTACCGGCTGAAGGACGCGCTCGCTCCCTGCCGCGAAAATTTTGACATGATCCTGATCGATACACCCCCTACGCTCGGGCTCATCACGGTGAACGCGCTTGTAGCTTCCACCCATCTGCTGGTTCCGATTCAGGCGGCGTATTATGCCATGGAAGGCAGCGACGACCTGCTTGATACACTGGCGCGCATCCGCTCGCGTCCCAACCCTGACTTGCAGTTGCTCGGCGTAGTAGTCACGCTGTTTGACAAACGAACGAACCTCGCGCGCGATATTCGGAAGCAGGTCACGCAGGTGTTTGGCGAGAAGGTATTCAAAACCGTGGTCAACAAGAACGTCCGCTTGGAAGAGAGCCCGGCGTATAAAGAAACCATTTTCACCTACGCGCCGGGTTCTTCGGGCGCCGGGGATTACGAGCGGCTCGCCCGGGAGGTCTTACAACGTGTCCACTAGACGGATTGGCCTGCCTTTGACGGTGAAGATGCGGCACGACTCACACTACGTCGAAGACATCATCTCCCGCTCCGGGGCCGCAATCGGGAGGATGATTCCCATCGAGCAGATCCAGCCGAACGCCAGCCAGCCCAGGAAAGATATGGGGGATCTGAAGGGACTCATCGAGTCGGTGCGCGAAAAGGGAGTGCTAGAGCCTCTCCTCGTCCGCCATCTGCCGCCGGATGACCGGTTCATGATCATCTCCGGGGAGCGACGCTATCAGGCGGCGCGCGCGGCGGGCCTGCGCGAGCTGCCCTGCATCGAAAAAGAAATCAGCGACGGTGAGACGCTCGAGATTGCATTGATTGAGAACTTACAGCGGAAAGACTTGACGCCCTTTGAAGAAGCCGATGGATTGCACGCCCTGGCGGACCGCTTCGCGCTTACGCACGAAGAGATCGCCCGTAGAGTGAGCAAGGGCCGGTCCTCGATTACCGAGTCGCTGAGCCTGCGCTCTATTCCTGATGAGATCAAGGCGATGTGCGTTGAGCACGGAGTGCTTTCAAAGTCGCAGTTGCTTCAGATCTCACGGCAGCCCACCGAGAGTAAAATGCGCGAGCTGGTGCGGCGGTTTGGCCAGGGCACGCTCAACCGCGAGCAGGCGAGGGCGGAGCGGAATCCGGCCGGCAAGGCGCCGGGCCACGCCTTTCAGTTCGTGCCGCCCTCCAAAGAATTCAAACTGATGCTGCGTTTTCGCCGCAAGAATGTGGAGCGCACGGAAATTATCCAGGCCCTCAAACGGATTATCGAAACACTGGAAAAGGGCGAAGCGGAAGGTTAACCGGGCGCGCTGCGAGCACAGCCCCCTCGGCCGGCTTCTAAGGTAGCGCTCATGCCGCTTTGCGACAACCACTAAGCATAAAAATGCCCCCCTCACCCGCCCTCGGACATCGGGCGTCCTCTCCTAGCCGGGGGAGAGGGTAGCGAGCCCTTCGGCTCCGCTCAGGGTAAACTCCGCGAGCCGGGTGAGGAGCACGGAACAAAATTTTCAGGGCAGACGGCGGAATTTTCCCGGAGTCCTAGTCCAAATGACAGACGAAAAAATAGACGTGCTGGTGGTTGGCGCCGGTCCGACCGGGCTGGCTTGCGGGATTGAGGCGAAGCGAGCCGGGCTGAAATTGTTGATCGTTGAGAAAGGCTGCCTGGTCAACTCAATTTTTAATTATCCCCCTGGCATGACGTTTTTTACCAGCCGGGAGCGGCTGGAAATCGGCGATATTCCCCTCCCCAGCCTGAATGTGAAGCCCGCGCGCGCTGAGGCGCTCGAATACTACCGCTGCGTGACGGAATTCTATAAGCTCCCGGTTCACTACCAGCGGCGGGTGGAATCGGTCGAAAAGCAGGGCGATGTCTTTGTAGTGAAAGCCGCGGACGAGTGGAACCGCGCCCAGTCTTACACGTCCCGGTCCGTAATCCTGGCGACAGGGTACTACGATCTGCCAAACCTGCTCGGCATCCCCGGCGAAGACCTGCCGCACGTTTCGCATTACTATGGCGACGCTCACGCCTTTTACCGCCGCAAGATTGTGGTGATTGGAGCGGCAAATTCAGCGGCTGTTTCGGCTCTTGACCTGTATCGCCATGGCGCGGACGTGACGCTCATCCACCACGGCCCGGAGCTGAGCCGGCACATCAAATATTGGATCATGCCCGATCTGAAGAACCGCATCAAAGAAGGTTCGATCCGCGCTCACTTCGATTCCCATATCAAACAGATTACGCGCGACCACCTGTGCGCGGAGAAAACCACCGGCGAAACTTTCCACGTGGAGGCGGACTTCGTCTTTGTTCTGACCGGCTACCATCCCGACTTCGATCTCATCCGCTCGGCCGGCGTGGAGCTTGACCCGGTGACCCTCCGCCCGAAGTGCAACAAGGATACGCTTGAAACCAACGTGCCCGGGCTGTATCTCGCAGGCGTCATCATCGCCGGGCGGAACACAAATGAAATCTTCATCGAAAATGGACGCTTTCACGGCAAGCAGATTATGGCCAGCATCAAGCGGGAGTTGGCAAGTTGAGTGCTCAGAGGAGAGGCGTGATGAAGTTCAGGCGTTTTGGAAAAGCGGGCTGGATGGTGAGCGAGTGTGGTTATGGCATGTGGGGCATGGCCGGGTGGACGGGCTCCGACGACAGCGAAACCCTTCAATCGCTGCAAAGGGCCGCTGACCTGGGCTGCAATTTCTTTGACACGGCCTGGGCTTATGGAGAAGGGCGCAGCGAAGGCTTTCTCAAACAACTGCTGAAGGCCAATCCTTCAAGGAAGCTCTATACGGCTACAAAAGTTCCACCCAAGAATCTGAAGTGGCCGAGCCAGAGAAATTATTCACTGGACGATTGCTTCCCGCCCGATCACATCGAGGCGTACGTCCACAAAAGCCTTGCGAACCTCGGGGTCGATCGCATCGACCTGCTGCAACTGCATACGTGGGAAGATGCCTGGCTTAACGACGATCGATGGTCCAAAAAGGTGGCCGATCTCAAGAGCCGCGGCCTCATCGGCGCGATCGGCATCAGCCTGAACCGCTGGGAGCCGTGGAACGGGATTGAAGCCGTGCGCTCCGGTCTTGTGGATGCGGTGCAGGTGATCTACAACATTTTCGAGCAAAGCCCGGAAGACGAGCTTTTCGCCGCGTGCCGGGAAAAAGACGTCGCTGTGATCGCGCGCGTGCCTTTTGACGAAGGCTCGCTGACGGGAACGCTGACCAAGGACAGCAAGTGGCCGGAGGGCGACTGGCGCAACACCTACTTTGTTCGTGAAAACCTGGAGGCCACAGTTAACCGCGTTGAGGCGCTGAAGCTGCTCGTGCCTCCCGGCATGACGCTGCCGGAAATGGCGCTACGCTTCATCCTGATGAATCCGATGGTAAGCACTGTGATCCCCGGCATGAGAAAACCGCGACACGTGGAATCGAACGTGGCGGCGTGCGCAGCCGGACCGCTCGATCCCAAACTATACGGCGAGCTGCGAAAACATCGCTGGGACCGCAAACCCACCAAGTGGTCGCAGTAGGGATTAGTCCGGTCAGTAAACGATGATGAAATCCCCCCGCCGGTTGGTGAACACGCTGGGTAATCCCCAGACGGGCACGCCGGTAGCGTGGCCCTCTTGGCCCACAGGACGGCCCGCCGGATCGAAAAGCTGCCAGGCGACTGAACCGCCTTTCATCCAGGCGGTGCCTTCGGTCCAGGCGAGCAGCACGTCGCCGCGTGCGTTCGCGGCGACCGCAGGATGCTTTCGATCAGCGGATGAGCCGGGCGCTGGATAGATAGAAGAGAGTTTAAAGGTGCGCGGGTTAATCTCGCTGAAGTAAACCTCACCGGCCTTCTCCCAGGCTGCAAGCACGCGGCCTGCGCCTTCGCTCAGATCATCTGTGCTCATGGGGCAGGCGCTCAGCTTCCAGGAAGACACGTCTTCGGCGCGGAACGTGCGGCCGTGATCCGCAGAAACCAGCAGCGTCATGTCACGATGGATATTCCCGGCTGCGGCGCGGTAGAGAACATACAGCGTTCCGCCGCCATCCACGAAGGCGCGCATACCGCAGCAGCCGCAAGCGCCGAGCGAGGCAGGGGAAACCGGAACCTCGCGCGTAAAAGTTTTGCCGTCGTCGGTGGAGCGAGCCAGATAAACACGGCGGTGGGCTTCACCCGGAACCTTGCCCATGGCGTGCCAGACGGCGTAAACATCGCCGCGCGGGTCCGCCGCTACTGAAAGTCCGCCATCAACCCCTTTCGTGTATTGCATCAGGTTACGCTGGGGCGCAAAGGCTGTTCCTGAATCGTTCAAACGCGAAAAGAGCACGGGCGTCTTACCCTCTGGGCCGCGCGGCTTCGAATGGCTGGAGCCAAACCAGATGACGTACACCCGGCCGCCGCGGCCGAGCGCCATCTGCGGCCCGCGCACTGTGCCAATGGCCACAGCGCTTCCCGGCTGGCTATTAACGCGAATAGGTGCAGAAAAACTCGCCGCGCCCGGATCGCGGCGCACATATTCGATGTCCCCTGCCGAAGCGTTCCCCTTGAAATAAATCATGTGCAGCACGCCGCGATGATCGAGAATTGTCTGCGGTTGGATGCCGCCCGCAGGCGTCTGCATCAGTGTGATTTGGGGAAGGGCGGGCGCTGGCGTGGTCTTCGAATAGACGATGACCGCCGCGGTTGATGCCACGGCGATCAGCAGTAAGGGCGCGATTCTTCGGAACCTCAAAAAGC
>JBOGJY010000051.1:0-6110 GCA_050745325.1 Terriglobia bacterium | reverse complement strand
GTTTTTTCTTCAACTCGCATAACGATCTCTTCGAAGAAGTGGCGAAGTTTCGCGCCGCGCGCAAGATTTGGGCGCGCGTGATGCGCAAGCGTTTTGGCGCCCAAAACCCGCGCGCGTGGCTCTGCCGCTTTCACACGCAGACGGCCGGATGCTCGCTCACGGCGCAGCAGCCCTACAACAATGTCGTCCGCACCACGCTTCAGGCTCTGGCCGCTGTGCTGGGCGGCGCGCAATCGTTGCATACCAACGCGCTTGACGAGGCGTGGTCACTGCCCACCGAACACGCCGCCACGCTTGCCTTGCGCACGCAGCAAGTTCTAGCCCATGAGAGTGGCCTGACGAACGTGGCGGACCCGCTGGCTGGCTCCTACATGGTCGAATCGCTAACGCTTGAAACCGAGCGCGCCTGCTACGAATACTTCAAGAAGATCGACGCCATGGGAGGCATGGTCGCCGCGATCGAGAAAGGCTTTCCGCAGGGGGAAATTCATGACGCGGCTTACGCTTATCATCAGGCGGTTGAGCGCAAAGAAAAAACGATTGTGGGTGTTAACGAATACATTACTTCTGACAGCCGGCCGATCGAAACCCTGGTGATCGATGAACGCGCGGCGGCGAGACAAAGACAAGCGCTTCAGGAACTCAAGCGCGGCCGTGATCCATCCAGAGCGCAGTCAACACTTGAGGCCCTCGCCAGCGCCGCTCAAACAGAGGAAAATCTTATGCCGTACTTCCTCAACTGCGTCCGCGCCTACGCGACACTGGGTGAGATGTGCGAAATCCTGCGGCGCGTCTTTGGAACATATGAGGAGCCAGCATTCAGGTAGGATTAGAACAGCTATGACCCGTCCCATCCGTGTGCTCGTTGCCAAACCGGGCCTTGACGGCCACGATCGCGGGGCCAAGATCATTGCCCGCGCGCTGCGCGACGCCGGCATGGAAGTGATTTACACCGGCCTTCGTCAGACGCCAGAGCAGATCGTCAACGCCGCTCGCGATGAGGACGTGAACGCCATCGGCGTCTCTATTCTTTCCGGCGCCCACAACACCATTCTTCCCCGCATCTGTGAGCTTCTTCGCCAGCAGGACATGAAGGATGTGCTGCTCCTTGCCGGCGGCATAATCCCAGACGACGACATCCCCCAGTTAAAGCAGGCCGGCGTAACGGAGATTTTCCAGCCCGGCGCCTCTACCACCACAATCATTGATTTCATCCGCTCCCACGTTGTCGAACCAGCCGGCTCCTGAGATGCGCGAGACGGCGTTCCGGCGCCTTTGGATCTGATCCCTTTAGCAGTTTGGTGAAAAACATTCTTGCTCCGCCATTCTGAGCCGATTCGCTCCGCTTTGAATCGCTCTGAGCGCGGCGAAGAGCTCACGGTAAACTCCGCGAAGAAGCCGCTTTGGCGCGCACACAGTACTTATTGAGCTTTTTATAGTGACAACGTTTGCTGTCGCGGCGCTCTCTGAGCGCCGGAATTCCGGCGGCCAGAGGCCGCCGCTACAATAATGGGTGTCACTATAATATGTAATCCTCGATAGTACGCCATAGATGACGTATAAAAAAAATGGCTGCAGAGATTGAGTCGATCTCTGCAGCCGTTGTAAAAGAGGTTAAATCTTACTGCGCCATTCAGAAAGCTTTATGCAGCCGTCTGCATACGCCGGCGGAGCAGCAAGCCAAGGCCGAGCAATCCGGTTCCGAACAGGCAAAGTGAAGCCGGTTCGGGGGTGCTCAGCGTTCCAGAGAGACTGGTGTTTGTTCCGTTAGGATCGTTCATCGCTACGAGTGACTGCACTGATCCCACACCACTGTTGAACTGCAACGTCAGAATCCCATTTCCCCACGGATTGTTGAGGAATGCGTCCACAACGCCGCTGGTTCCGTTGGTCCCTGTTATTCCAGTGAGACCAACATTCAGCTCAAACGAGCCGGGGATATTGCCCTGCACGATGTCCATGTAATCAATCGTGCCTGCGAGGGAGCCTGCTGCGCCTCCGGCGATGGCAAAGTTGCCGCTCGAGGGAGTAAAGACAGCCCCGCCATTGTACGAAAGATTGAAGTTTGGAAATGTCACACTGGCTCCGGCAAGCGTGTCAGGTGACGGGTTGGTTGAAAGAACAGAACCGCTGCTGAACGCCACGTTCTGTGACTGGCAAGCGCCACTAGAGCAGCTCTGTCCGGTAAACATTGTGTTGATTGCCAAATTGATGTCATCTGCTTTAGTGACTGACGCAAGACTCATCATCACCGCCACGGCAGCGATAAGCCCCAAAACCTTAAAAGCTTTCATAACTTCCTCCTCCTTAAATTACGGTCCACTATTCCTCCGGCGGCTTGCGGCACGCCGGCTCGAATGTTGATTGATCGGCCCTTGGCTTCGTTCCCCTCGCTTGGGTTTTAAACCCTCCGCAGCAGGACCCGTGTGAATCTATTGAGGGAGCGGATTTTCAGCTCCCCCGCCTGAAGCATTCCATTTACCATATCTTAATTGCCTAGCCTCAGGCACTAACCAAGCAATTCTCCTTCCATCGTAAGGAAAGATAAGGAGAGACACTTAACTTGATGTGGAATAAGGCGTTAACAACCATCTCAAGAAAAAGTTATTTATCTGAATAGCAATACACTATCTTATAAGTTAGGCGAAAGGGTATACATTTGATGGAAACCGCTTTCTCTTCTTGAGAAATCGCTGGGTATAAGTTTGATTAAAGGCCTCTGAGAACTAGGCGCCCCGCACTCTCCTTTTTGCCCCTGGTTTATCACTATTCGGATATCGAACAGTTGCGTTGCGGCGATTGCCGCGAAGTTAGGACAGGCGCAGGGCCGACGGAAATAGCATACTGAGCCCGCCGCTGCCGCCGGAACGACCCGGTGATCTGTTGTTCGATCAGGTTCATCTGGGTTCAATCGTCTTCATCTGGCAGAATGTGCGCCAGTCAATTAAGATCAAGGTTTGATTAATGACTCAGAAGAATAACCGGCAGGTGACATGAACATTCAAATAAACGAAGAGCAAAGGCGGCTTGACGAAGATCAAGAACGCAAGGCGCACTGGAAGCGATGGGGGCCTTACCTTAGCGAGAGGCAGTGGTCCACGGTGCGCGAGGACTACAGCGCGAATGGTGAAGCGTGGGATTACTTTCCGCACGACCACGCGCGGTCGCGGGCCTATCGCTGGGGTGAAGACGGCATCGGTGGCATTTGCGACCGCCACCAGTTGATCTGTTTTGCTCCGGCTTTTTGGAACGGACGCGACCCCATCCTGAAGGAGCGGCTTTTTGGCCTGACCGGCCATGAAGGCAATCACGGTGAGGACGTCAAGGAATATTACTATTATCTCGATTCCACTCCCACCCACTCTTACCTGAAATATCTCTACAAGTACCCCCAGGCGGAGTTTCCATACTTGCGGCTGGTGGAGGAAAACCGGCGGCGGACTAAACTTGATCCCGAATTTGAGCTGATCGATACCGGTGTTTTTGACACCGATCGCTATTTTGATATTTTCATCGAGTATGCAAAAGCCAGTTGTGAAGACATTTGCATCCGTTTCACGGTTTTCAATCGTGGCCCCGAGCCCGCAGCCCTGCGCCTGCTGCCAACGCTCTGGTTTCGCAACACCTGGTCGTGGGGCAGGGATCTTCGCAAAGCTCGGGCCTCTCTGAACGGGAAGGTCAACGGCATGTCAGTGATCGAAGTGGAGCAAAACTACTACGGCAAGCGATGGCTTGCGTTTGAGGGAACGCCCCCTGTCTTGTTCACCGAAAACGAAACCAATTTCAAGCGCCTTTCCGGCGGCGCGAACTCGTCCGATTACGTCAAGGACGCTTTCCACAATTACGTGATTCACGGTGAGCAAAACGCTGTGAATCCCGCTCTGACCGGAACCAAGGCGGCGGCCGATTACGCGCTCGAGATCGAGCCGGGGAAAAGTGTTTGTGTGCGGGCGCGGCTCACGGATCAGACGATCAGCCCGTCGCCTGCGAAAAGCGTCTTTGGCGAGGAATTTGACGCGGTCTTTAATACGCGCATCGCCGAGGCGGACGAGTTTTACAGCCATCGCGTTGCGAAGACCGCCGCCAGCGACAGCCGCAGCGTGCAACGGCAGGCGTTCGCCGGCCTGCTTTGGAACAAACAGTTTTATCACTACGATGTCAACACGTGGCTCGAAGGCGACCCTTCCATGCCTCCTCCGCCTTCCGAGCGGCTCTCGGGACGCAACCACACCTGGACGCACCTCTTCAACGCGGATGTGATTTCCATGCCGGACAAATGGGAGTACCCCTGGTATGCGGCGTGGGACCTCGCGTTCCACTGCATCCCACTCGCGCTCATTGACCCGGACTTTGCGAAAGAACAGCTCATTCTTTTCCTCCGTGAATGGTACATGCATCCGAACGGGCAATTGCCGGCCTACGAATGGAACTTGAGCGACGTCAACCCTCCTGTCCATGCCTGGACGGTGTGGAGGGTCTACAAGATCGAGCAGCGGATTCGCGGCAAGGCGGACCACGCGTTTCTGGAGCGCGCATTCCACAAGCTTATGCTCAACTTCACGTGGTGGGTGAACCGGAAGGATCTGGAGGGAATGAACGTCTTTGAAGGAGGTTTTCTCGGGCTCGATAATATCGGCGTTTTTGACCGCTCCGCAAGCCTGCCGATGGGAGGGCACATCGAGCAATCCGACGGTACAAGCTGGATGGGCATGTATTGTCTGAACATGCTCGATATCGCCATGGAACTGGCGATGTGGGATCCCGTCTATGAGGACGTCGCGAGCAAGTTTTTCGAGCACTTCGTGCTGATTGCGCACGCCATGAACGATCTCGGCGGAGACGGCATCAGCCTGTGGGACGATCACGACGGGTTCTATTACGACGTGTTGCACCTTCCGGACGGAACGCGCTATCCGTTGCGAGTGCGCTCAATCGTAGGACTCATTCCGCTCTTCGGCGCCATGACTTTGGAGCCGCAAATGGTGAACAAGCTGCCGGGATTTAAGCGCCGGATGCAGTGGTTCCTGGACCACGCTCCGATTCTGTCCAAGCACGTCGACCAGAGTATGCAAACCGCTAACGACCCGCGACGGCTGCTCACCTTGGTGGCTCGCGACCGGCTGGAGCGCGTTCTGCGCTACATGCTGGACGAATCCGAATTTTTATCTCCCCACGGCTTGCGAGCTCTCTCAAAGTTCCATCTCGGCCATCCCTACGTGCTTCAACTGGACGGTTATGAGCATCGCGTCAGCTACGACCCCGGCGAGTCCACCACCGGCATGTTCGGCGGTAACTCGAACTGGCGCGGGCCCGTGTGGTTTCCATTGAATTACCTGATGATCGAAGCCCTGCAGAAATTCCATTGGTATTATGGCGATTCACTCAAAGTGGAGTTCCCCACCGGATCGGGCGAAGCCATGAACCTGTGGAATATCGCGCGGCAGATTTCCTTGCGGCTGACGCACATTTTCCTGCGCGGAGCGGATGGCCGCCGGCCAGTTTACGGCGCCGTCGAAAAGTTCCAGCGGGACACAAATTGGAGCGGACTGATTCCTTTTCACGAATATTTTCACGGCGACAGTGGCAAAGGTCTTGGGGCAAGCCATCAGACCGGCTGGACCAGCCTTGTGGCGAAGCTCATCGAACAAAGCGAAGGAAAGTGAGTTACTTCACGGCCACGCGATGGGACATCAGATAAGCCTTAATGAAGGGCTCAATCGCGCCATCGAGCACCCGGTCCGTGTCGCCCACCTCAAGCTTGGTGCGGTGATCTTTAATCAGGCGGTAGGGGTGAAGGACGTAAGATCGCGCCTGATTCCCGAAGGCAATGTCACCCTTTGAGTCTTCGAGCTTCTTAGACTCCTCCCTTCTTTTCTCAAGCTCCAACTCGTACAGTTTTGACCGCAGGACTTTCATCGCCATCTCGCGGTTGCGATGCTGCGATCGCTCGTTCTGGCAGGTAGCGATGGTTCCGGTAGGTATATGGATGATGCGGACCGCGGAATCCGTCGTGTTGACGTGCTGCCCTCCGGCGCCGGTTGAGCGGTAAGTCTCAACCCGGATTTCGTCGGGCTTGAGATCAATCTCAATGTTATCATCAATCTCAGGAC
>JBOGJY010000050.1:0-5440 GCA_050745325.1 Terriglobia bacterium | reverse complement strand
TCCGCGTTAAATATATTGGACATATCCATGTTTCCGAGACCGTAATTGGCCATAGGATTGTAAGTGTACTGCACAAGACCGGAATCGCCGCCGCCCCAATTTGAGACTGTCTCCGTGTCCATGGCCTTTGACCAAGTGTAGTTGGCAGTGAACATAAGGCCTTGCGCGAATTCATGCTTTACGCTCAGCTCAAGCGCGTTGTAATTCGATATGCCATCCTCCAGGTTCGAATTAATCCCCTGATACTGCGGGAAAGGTCGCAGAAGTTGAGCGTTCCCAGGCCCCAGGAGGTTAGCAGATACTTGATTGCTATCTGCCCAAAAAGGAAGATGGACACCTCGCGTCCATACATAGCCAGCGTCTACGAAAATTCCGTGCGGCAGTTGGTGCTGAATGTCAAAGTGAGCTTGCTGAATATACGGAATTGGGGCGTTGTATGGTAAATAAGTTACGGGCTGGCCGTTGAGAAAGGCTGCGGACGGCGTTCCGTGTGGAAAAACAGGGAGACCCGGCCCTTGAGCCAAGGATGGATAAGCCGCCGTCAGGGATGCTGTAGGAGGCGACATGCTAAAAATTGGCGTGACCAAGTCGGAAGAGGTTTCATAGCCTGTAACAATCCACCCTTGTCCATACCCACCTCCATAATTGGCCCCCGCCCAGACTTGATCGAAAATTCCGTAAGCGCCGCGAACCGCCCAGTCACTGCGAGGCGACCACGCAAATCCGATACGCGGCTGGAAGCCATGATAGTTTGTTCTTTCAAGGGCATTCCGCCCCGATTGCCCCGCAAACCACAATGCGCCGGGCGTGTTTGTGGCAGGATTCGTGATGGAAGGATCGAAATCCGAAACCCTGTTCGAGACCTCGCCCCACCCTCCTAGCAACGTATATCGTAGACCAAGATTTAATGTAAGATCTTTGCGCGCCTTATAATCATCCTCGAAAAACGCATGCCCGGCCCATCCCCTTTGCCCCAGCACAGGGTACTCCGTCACGGACCACGTCTGCGGCAGGCCGTAGAGAAAATCCGCATAGCCGAGACCTGTGCTCGTGGGATCTGTGGGATTCCTCGTGAAAATGCCACTGAAAGTGAAATTCCCTGTCTGAGTATCACCCCAGTTGGACAGGTTATCGGAAAGCCTGTCGAACTCACCTCCCATTTTGAGGATGTGCTTGCCCTCAATGATTGTCAGTACATCGGATGGAGAGTATACGCCCTGACCCATGATGCAAGAAGTGCCGGGGCCTATCGAGACCGGGACGGTACCGTTGATCGACATGGATGGAAACAGGTTTGACATTGGATTCAATTCGCCTAACTGCGAAGGGAAGTCCGTCGTGTCATCGTTAGGCCTGCAATGTTCGAAGACGCGCACAATCCCAAAGTGAAAGTCGTTGACCTTGGTCGGGCTAATGGTCCAGGAGTCCGAGAGGCTATGCTGCTGCTCCCGGTAAGGGTCATTGTAGGATTCAACTGGAACTATGCTAGGCTCGGGAATATTTGATGGAGTGACGTCCAGGGAAATTGAAAGCCGGTTGTTCGCGGTAAAGTTGTACTGTAAGCTTCCGCTATACCATGCTGTGTTGGAGGGGTAAACGAGGTTGTCGAAGTAATTGTTGAACAACCCTGGCAAGTTAGGCTTCGGCCAGTATTGCTGAACTTTGGCGGTGAGCGCAGCGATCTCAGAGGTGGGAATCGTATTGTTGGGTAAGGGAGTTCGGACACCATTAGCAAGGCTTGCCGGATCGTATACGGTCGGGAATACTGGATTAGAAAAACCACCCGCCTCTTCGCTCGCTGTCGGCACAGTGGTGATCGTAGGGGAGTAGGTAACAATCCGCTGGTCCTGGTATGAGAAAAAGAAAAACGCCTTGTTATGCTTGATCGGGCCGCCTACCGTTCCGCCAAACTCATTCCAATGGACCGGGGAAGTCTGGGCTGAAAAGAAGTTTCGTGCATTCAAAGAAGTGTTCTGCACGAACTCGAACAGCGAGCCATGCCACTGGTTTGTGCCCGTCTTCGTAATTACATTGAACACTGAGGATCCATTTCCATACTCCGCGCTGTAACTGTTAGTGGTTGCTTCTACCTCCGCGATGCTATCCATTGGGACATTGCCGACAATATCCGGATTATTATTGTCCGCGGTAAACATCGCACTGACCCCATTAATAAGCCAACTCGATGTGTATGGTGCGGAGCCGTTCACGCTCATCGAATTGCCACCCGCATTGAAAGCCACCGAACCGGCGGCAACCCCAGGAAGCAGATTGGCATAGATGTACCACGTCATCCCGACGTTCGGCAGGTTGCTAACAGTCTTCGTTGAGAAGTGGGCGCTGCTCTCCGAGGTCTGAGTTTGAACCAGGGGGGTGGCTGCTGTTACAGTCACGCGTTGAGACGCTTCTCCGACAGCGAGCTCCGCATCCACCTCAACCACCTGGACTCCTAGCGTGATGCCCCTTCTGATGAAGGTGGCAAATCCACTTTTCGAGAAGGTAACCGTATATGTCCCCGCAATGAGCGCGGGCGCATTGTAAGTCCCGCTTGAATTTGTCGTAATTTGCCTGCTGACGCCGGTCAGCACATCTGTGATTGTCACATTCACACCAGGCATCACTGCGCCCGACGCGTCAGTCACGACGCCCCGGATATCGCCGGTGTTAGCATTTTGGCTAAAAAGGACGCCTGCCGACCCAGCCACCAGAAATAAAACGACTAGCAGAAACATTCTCAATCTTAAACAAAACAAGCCGCTCATTTTCAACCTCCTAGATTCCTCTCGATTAGCAAAGGCCTGATCTGCCTAGTGCCCTACATCCAGTGATGGGTCTTAGAAACGGGCGCATCGAGAACCACTGATTCGAACGGTCCGGCTTTGGGTCGACGCGTATTGCCAACGCATCTCAAAATGCTGCCATAGAGTTAACGTACACGCACGCCATTACACTACCGAGTGAAGGGCTTGTCAAGGGCAAAAGTTGCAATCTGTTCTCATTTTTTACGTGCCAGGCCAGCGGCAATTGAAGCCGCAGGATGGATGGCCACTCGGTCCGGGGACGGGACGGATGCTCGTAAGGAAATGCTGGAGATCATCGGCCAAGGCATCGGAGCGAGGCGGCAGCCTCTTCCGCTCCGCGGAGAGCAGGCTCTCAGTGCTGAAGGCCGCCAGTGGGAAAATTGGCGCTAGAGAGGAGAGCCCACCGCATTCGCGCATCAGCCGAGGCGATTTTGGTCTAGCGGAGTTCACGAAACTGGCTCAGGTTGGAACGAACAACAAGGCCGGGATTGAGGTAGTACGAGGCCGGAAAGGGACGATTGCTGACGATGTGATCGGCGATCAGCCGTACCGCGATCTGCCCCTGGCGGTACGGTTGCTGATACATGGACGCAACGATAATCCCCTTCTCAAAATATGGGACCATTTCTCGGAACAGGTCCGTAGTGATTAGCTGAATGCGCCGGTGGTTGTTGCGCGTGGAAAGCGCACGACAGACCGGCAGACAATTGGCAGTGGTCACGTAAATCCCGGCGAGATCTTTACACTTCCTTATAAGACGTTCGCACTTCAAAAAAGTTTCGTCCTCGTCTTCGTGCCCTTCCAACACCTGGGCAATGGATCCACCGGACGAAAAGCTTCGGAACGCCTCCATGAAGCCCTCAATCTTCTTCCGATGATCCTCGGTGGCGCGCATTCCGGTAACCACAGCGACGCGAGAGCCAGGAAGAACAAAGCGAGCCATCAACTCGCCCGCCATGCGGCCGTTTAACTCGGGCTGGACGCAAACGACCGTGGAGCGACGGCTGCCCGGCGCATCGCTGGCCACACAAATTACCCGGATGCCGCGAGCCTCAGCCTCGTTCAAAAGAGGACTCAGAAGCCCGGGGTCGCCGGGAGTGACGATAAGCGATTGAATGTTCTCTTTGAGTAGTTCGCCAATGCGCTGGGTCTCGCCCGCACCTGAGCGGTCCGCAGGGCGATGGACCAGTTCGATACCGATATGTTCGTAACGGCGGGCTTCCGACTCCAGTCCTTGCCGGATCTGATCGTAGAAGAAACGAATCTCTAGGGGAATACAAACGCCGATGCGGACCGCAGGGTGCCGCAGAGCGCGCGCCGCCGGGTGGGGCCGGTATCCGATATTCTGAACGATCCGCAGAATACGCCGACGAGTGTCTTCGCTGATGCGGCCGCGATCATGCAAGGCGCGGTCTACTGTACCGATCGAGACGCCCGCAAGCCGAGCAATGTCGTAAATCCCAAGGTGCTTCACTTGCTCGATTATAACCCAAATCAAACTCTACCGTGCTCGGGCCATTGCGAGTCAGCCGACTTATGCGTTATCCTTCACGCTTATGATAACTATTGATCGAACTGATCGGTCGCATATTGGCGCCTGGCGCTGCTATGTTGTGAGGCGAAGGCACGGCGACTGGGAATTAATTTATCTAAGTAATGGTGTGATCGAGCTTTGCGTAGCGCCAGAGATTGGCGGCCGGATTATTCAGTTGTGGTTTGGGGATCAGGAATTGTTCTACGTAAATTCCCGCCATCTCGGCCGGGCATACCCACCGGAAGAGAACAACCTCCGAACTGGGTGGAAAAACTACGGTGGGAGCAAGGTCTGGCCTGCGCCCCAGGGTTGGTCGGGCGACGGCCAATGGCCAGGGCCACCAGATCCGGTGCTGGACGGCGGGCCATATGGCTGCGAAGTGATCGAGGACAGTTCGGGCGTTGTCGCCCTTCTATTACGCAGTGCCCCCGATCCTCGTACCGGCGTTGTTCTGAGCCGCGAGATCCGAATAACCCGCGGTGAGCCAATTGTCCGTATTCGCCATGAGATGCAAAATCTGGCAGAGCGCCCAGTGAAATGGTCAATTTGGCAGATAACCCAGCAACTTACCACCGCCGCGACCACGATTATTGTGCCGTCCACCTCCTGGCGGCAGATTTACGGCGATGTGCCCTACGCGCACGTCGAACCCGACGTTTCTGCGGGCCTTCTTCGGATCCGCTACAGAAATCGTGTCGCAAAGTTGGGAGTCAAGCCAGAAGCCGGCTGGCTGGTGACCCACGACCTCTCCCGATCGCTGGCTCTTGTGGAGACTTTCCCGCTATTTCCAGACCTGGCTTACCCTGACGATGCACCGGTAGAAATCTGGGTGAACGGAAATGGCACTTATACCTTGCCCACAGGCTGTGTGGATGTATCTGCGGATCCCAACGGCTGTGACAAGTACGTCGAAACCGAGGTCCTCAGCCCTCTGGTTGAACTGCTGCCAGGTCAAAGTTACACTTTCGAGATTCAGTGGCATCCGATCAGAATGGATGCGGAAGAGGAGTGTTTGTGGCTGCGTTCTCGCCTGAATGTCTGAGAGAGCAAACAATTTTGATCACCGGCGGCTTGGGAGGAATCGGGGAAGTTGTTGTTGAGCACC
>JBOGJY010000049.1:0-2330 GCA_050745325.1 Terriglobia bacterium | reverse complement strand
AGCCAGTTCAGTCAGGACAAGCACACTGTCCATCAAAAGGATCTGGAGACCATGTACGCGGCCTACGCCCAATTTGAGGAGTTGCGCGCCGAATTCCTCAGTGCAAGCGCTTCTAGCCAGGAAGGTAGTTTCTACAAAGTTAAAGAACAGGCAATTACCGTTTTGGCGGCGGCGCACTATTCTGAGCGCACGGAAAAGGTATGGGCGCTCGCGGAATATGTCGCGCCGCAGCCCCAATCCCAACCAAAACCTACGGTTCAGGCGGCCAGGCTCAAAAAGTAACAGGAAACAGGCGGAGAGTGGATCCTCAGGCAGGCGCACTCCGTGCGCAGACCTGCCTGTTTTAGCATTCACGAAATGCCCTATCATAAACAGTCTTTATCCGAGCCGATTAAGTTCCGGTGGCCAGCGGCAGTCGGCTTCAGCGTCGAAGCCACTCAGGGTCCTGCCCGTTCAGCCCCTCGGCCTCCCAGCGCGGCGCGCGCATTGTGGTGGCGGCGGAGCCGCCGTTTTCCACAGATTTTTGTTGCCTACTACAGGTTAACTTTAGGACTACAGGTAAATAACTACAGGAGGCGCCGCTAAGCGTCTGACCCGATTTGGCTTAAGCCTCAGTCGCGCGAACTAAATCACGTGCTCCCGCGAACTAAATCACGCGAAAGCGCGAACTGAATCACGTATTTTGCGCGAACTCTGTCGCGTGGACGAAGCGATGAAATCCACAGGTTACTGTGCATGGTTCTCCTTGCTTGTGGGCCGGATCACCAGGCTGTCTCCTGCCCCTCCCGTAGTAGCCGGGCAGTGCGGCCAGAGTTGGTGAATCGCCTTCAGCCACTGAACGATTTGCCTGCGAAAGTCCCGTTCCCTGAGCCGTTCGGAGATTCCGAGTTGGGAAATTAAACCCTCCCCGCCGAATAGCGGAATGCTCACGGCGGTTTTTGCGGTCCAGCAGCGCCAAACCAGCCAGACGTAAAGGTCCAGGTTGCCCGGTGAGTCTGCCAAGGCGCGCACGACGTTAAGATCTACCGGGATCGGATGCTCCTGAATTTCCGCCCAGAACTCTTCAGACAGCACGATGATGTTCTCGCGCCGCTGAGGGCCAGGTTCATTATCAGAAAGGCTCTCTTTGACGTACCAAAGCCGGAGGTCCTTCACGAAGCGGAAGCTCGCGCGCGTAATGACGACGGCTTCAGCATTGCGCTCGTCGCTGGCGAAATAGAACGTGGAATAGAAGATTCGCTCAAAGCCAGCAATCAGACGCTTGTAGTAACGCCCGTCTTTGGGCAAGCTAAAGGTGTCGAGGATCGTGGCTGCCGAGCAGAAGCGAATCACGCGATTCTTCTGCCATGTGGCCATTGATGCGATCCAGATGAGCAGGAGGCGATCTTGCCCAAATGGAAGACCATAGTCCGGATGGCCGATCACCCGAAGCCGAAATTTGCCGTTCTGCCGAGAGTATTCGAGCGTATGATTGGGGGGTCGGCGAATCGGAATGCCGCAGAGCACGAAGGGACGGGCGCTGAAGGCTCTTTCGGTCTTAAGGGACCGCCGGGGCTCATGGAGCCGAGCTATAGCCTCAAGCCTTTTGAGCCGCCGCCGGGTGATCCCAGTAGATTTGAGAATGCCGGTGATCGACTCCATTCCATCGAAGTGCCGCTCCGTGGGATGGGCCGGGAGGGTGATCGGAAAGTTCGGGATCATTCGTCTCCTCCCTTTTCCGGCCCAGCGTTGGGATGGTTATTGAGTGGTCTATCATTGTTGCGCGGGTGTTGCGGATTTCCCCGAACTTGTTGCGAATCTGCCGAGCTAAGTTGTTGATTTGATTGGCTGTCAACAGCCTGAAACGGTTTCGTAAACCGTAGGTCGGAGGTTCGATTCCTCTCGCCGGCTCCACTTCCTCTTTTATTATCTGGTGGTTACGCGACATAGGTTTGAACCTGATCTAATTGGGGCGCCTATTGGGTGCATATTTGTTCCAGCCTGTCCTCCAACCCAACGCCAGTCGTCGTGCTCGGACTGCGACGAGTTCAAAGTAACGGCAGTAGAATGGCAGGGCGGGAAGGGGCGCAGTGACTCAATCTGCAAGGATGGAAACGCAAGAATCGTAGGCCCAAAGTGTGTGCGCCAGCTTGTGATTCAGCCCTCATTCGCCGCGCTGGCAAGCGGATTTGCGGTTCGCACACATCCCAAAGGCGGGAATGTGTGATGCCATGAAAGGGGCGGCTGAATTCGAGTAGGATTGGGTTGTTCGAAGACTCAATCTAAATCGAAAGGAGCAGCCCCCATGAAGTTATATCTCGGAGTGGATTTACACAAGAGGAGTTGTTGGA
>JBOGJY010000048.1:0-6456 GCA_050745325.1 Terriglobia bacterium | reverse complement strand
GCTGAAGCCATGCCCTTCCCAGGTAATTCCAAGAGAGGAGCATCCATGCGTAAAGTCGTTCGATCGGCGGACATCCCGAAGCCGAGAGGGGTTTATTCGCCCGCTATTGTGGCAGACGGGTTTGTCTTTGTGTCGGGCCAAGGCGCCGTAAATCCGAAGACGAATGAGTTGGAGTTGGGAGACATTCGCTCGGAGGCGCGGCAGACGCTGAGGAATATCCAAGCTATCCTCGAGGCCGCTGGCAGCTCGCTCAGAGACGTCGTGCGCCTGGGGGTTTTTCTGGCCGACATGAAGGACTTCGAAGTGATGAACGAAGTCTTCCGTGAGTTTTTCCCGGAAGACCCTCCGGCGCGCTCCACCGTCGGAGCGCAGTTGCCTAAAATCAAAATTGAAATTGACGCCATCGCCAGGGTTCCGAACCGGCGCAAGCGGTAGCGCCCGTTCTGTAGTGGCGGTTTACCGTGATTCCGGCGTTCCTTCATCGAGCAAATTCCGGGCGTGGCGCCAGCGGGGAATACTCAGCGCATTTTCCCCGTCTCTTGAAACCGGAGCCGCAGCTCTTTGATGGCGGGCTTTGTTTCCGCCGTCTGGGCGAATGCGTTGAGAATGGCTCGATACGCGGGTTTCGGCTCATAGGCGGCATTAAAGATCAGCGCCGCGCCCTTTTTGCCCTTCGTGTAACCGGGAATCCAGGAGTATTTGTCCGTAAATCCCCAGGTTTGAAACGCGGTACAAGCCGGATGGCTGGCGCAGATTGCAGCCATCTGCTGGTACACCTTCGCTTGTTCCGCTAATTCCGCCCGATTAGCAGGCTGGCCTTCAGCGTCAATTGGAAGCGCCACATCCATTTCCGTGATGTGCACCTGCAAGCCGAGCTTACCCAGCCGTTCGATGTTCGCGGCCACATTTGAAGGAAGATGATTCATATCGAGAAGGTGCATCTGCAATCCCACGCCATCAATCGGTACGCCGCGCTGTTTGAAGTCTTTCACCATGGCGTAAATCGCGTCTGACTTGGCGTTCAAGCCCTCGGCGTCATAATCGTTATAAAAAAGCAGCGCCTTCGGATCGGTTTCGTGCGCCCAGCGAAACGCCTGCGCGACGTATTCCGTTCCTTTGCCCGCGAGGCCAATTCCCGGCTGGTCATACCAGACGCTCTGCTTCACGCTGCCATCTTTATCGATGGCCTCGTTCACCACGTCCCATGCAAAAACCTTGCCGCGATAATGCCTCACCTCCGTCTGGATGTGGCGTTTCATAATCTGCCGGAGCTCTTCAGGCGTAAAATGCCCCTGCTTCAACCAGGAGGGATTGTAAATAGCCCACAGCAGATTGTGGCCGCGCACCTTCATCTGATGGGCTTTGGCAAAAGCCACCACCTCGTCACCAGGGCCGAAATTGAATTGACCTTGCGAGGGCTCAATCGCCGCCCACTTCATCTGGTTCTCAGGCTCAATCATGTTGAACTCGCGCCCGAGCGTGCCCGAATAAGCGGGGTTGGAGAATAGACGGGGATTTACCGCCGTCCCCACCAGCAATCCGATTTTCTCCGCCTCCTGCCGCAACGACTGGGCGGAGCAGATTCCCGCGACCAGCAAACTCGCGAGCAAAGCACCCAAGCACAACTTGAAGTTTAATCGCAATGTTTCCTCCAGAAACTACTTTTGTGGAAGTGTGAAAAAAGCTAAAGACGGACCGGATTAAAAGCCACACCGCACTTCCTACGGCAGATCAGTTTACACTGAGCGAAATCAGAATGGCGCCACCTCCCGGCGCTTTTTTAACCTGCGACCGCGGCGGGCGGGCGAGTACGAAAGTACTATTTACTCGCATTTCAATATCCTGTTTGATAGATACCGGCTTAGATTTATCAAACGTCACCGGCCCAGCCGCTGGCGCCGGAACCGGAGGTTATCAATGGATCGTTGCCCTCGTTGCAGTTTCCCCATTTACGGATTTGCGCTGGAATGCGCAAAGTGTCACTTTCCGCTGACCCACGGTGGCACGCTCTGCGCGCCTGCCAGAACTCCGTTAGTCGGAGCCGAAAAGGCAAACGAAATACGCCGAAAGGCCCTTGCCGCTCTGGCCGTGGCCTTGTTGATGAAAGTCTATTGGGGCGGTCACGGTCCCTGGCCCGTCCCTACCGATCCCACACTGATCAGCCTTCGCGACTGGCTGGAGCCTTTGTTCTTCAACGGCGGGATCATTGGTTACGCGGTGGGCTGGGTTCTGCGCTGGTTCTAAGCGCGACAGGGCCGCTCAATCTGCCGCATGAGTGGGAGCGCGGAGTCTCGATTCCAGGAGATTCTGCGCTCCGCTCCCAGTTCCAGCCCCCTGTCATTTTCTCCTTTCATCCAATATTAAAAAATGTTCGGTAGTGTCTCAGTTTGAATTTTAACTGATCGATTGTGGCGTCCGGCCGCCACTTCCTATATGATTAGCGGAAAGCATGGAGGATGTAATGGCTCATTGGTTAGCAGTGATCATCGGCGTGGTTGTCGCAATTGCCATCTCGTTGGGCGTGGCATTTTATTCGCGCTTAAAGAAGCCCGATGCCTAAAGGCCACAACCGATTGGTTGTGGTCGCTGGATGACGTGATCGCGCGGATCGATGCCGATGCGCCGGCATCGGCGAAGCGCGTCCCTTACAAAAAGCGCGCAGCCTCAATTTGAAACTGAGACACTACCAAATGTTCTGTCTGCTTGCCTCGTATCGCGGTGAGTGATATTATCCCTGCGAACCTTTTTCGAGGAATGGGCTATGAAAAAAGAACTGGATACGAAGCATCCAAACGAGAAAAGCGAAGCTGCCGCAGCGGCAAAGGGAATGAACCGGCGCGAGATGGTGCGGCGCCTGGCCACGGCGATGACGGCGGCGCCCGCGCTAACGGTGATGGCCGCCGCTCCGGGCTTGGCTGCGGGCAAACCTCCGGTGGGCGCAGCGTCAGGGCAGGCGGAAGGGGAGGCGAAGGGCGCAGCCGGAAAATGGACGCCAGCGTTTTTCGACCCGCATCAATACGAGACCTTCACCATCCTTGCCGAGCGGATCGTGCCCGGCTCAACCGAAGCCCAAGTCGGCCAGTTCGTCGATCTGCTGTTGAGCGTTGAGGCCCTGGAAGCGCAGAAGCGCTTCTTGAACTCGCTCTCCGCGTTTGACGCCTACTCGCTTGAGACCTACCAGAAGCCGTACAAAGACCTTTCAGAGGATCAGCAGAATCAGGCTCTCACCGTGGCGTCCACCGCCAAGCCCGGGGGCGCGCTGCCCGGTTTCGGACGCCGGCGCATCCTGGGACCGCAAAATATGGAAGGGGGCCAGGAAGAAAAGCTCACGCTGCGCGACCACTTTGAGTTTCTCAAGCGCATGACGGCCGAAGCCTATTTTTCTTCAGAGCCGGGCATGAAATCCCTGGGATGGACCGGCCAGGTGATGTGGTCAAGCTTCCCCGGCTGCCAGCATTCGGATAAGCACGCCTAGCAAGCTATTGTAGACTCAAAAATTTGTTGAAAAACCCAAAAGGGCTGTCATCCTGAGCGAAGCGAAGGATCTGCTTTTCCGCTAAAGCAATAGCTTGCGTGATTCTTCCTTCGGCTTCGCTCAGGACTGCCTTCGGCTCCACAGAATGACAGTTTATTTCGGTTTCTCAACCAAACCTTTAGCGAGGACATTCCATGTCAACACGCCGGAAATTTCTTCAAACTGCGCTTACCGGTGGGATCGCTGCTGGCGCCGCCACGGTGGCGAGTCTGACGAGTTTAACGGATTCGTTTGCCGCCGGGCGCCTGGCTTGGCCTGGTCCCATCGGGTTGCAGCTCTATACGGTGCGCGATCTCTACGCCAAAGACCCCCTCGGCACGCTCAAGCAAGTGGCCGCCGCCGGCTACAAGGAGGTTGAGCTGGCAGGCTTCCTTCCGCCGCATTTGCCGGCTGCAAAAATCAAGGACAATCTGCGCCAGGCGGGTCTCAAGGCCGTGGGCGGCCACTATCCTCTTCCGAAGGCTGCTGACGATTGGAAACAATGGGTCGATCGAGCTCACGCCCTGGGCCTCAGCTATACCGGCACGAGCAACACGGAGAGTCTTACGGCGGATGGCTGGAAGGCGCTGGCGTCCCTTTTCAATCAATGCGGCAAACTTTCCCAACCGGCGGGCATTCAGTTCACCTACCACAACCACATTCGTGAGTTTGAGCGGCAGGGTAGCACGAATGGATACACCATTCTGCTCACCGAATGTGATCCGGCGCTGGTGAAGATGGAGATGGACATCTTCTGGATCACTTACTCTGGCCAGGACCCGCTCGTCTGGTTCCGCCGCTTTCCCGGCCGCTTCCCGCTGCTTCATATCAAGGATTTGAAGAGGGGCGTTACCGTCAATTCGGACGCGTTCCCCGGCCCCGGCTCGAACCCGTTTGCGCCCGTAGGCCAGGGCCGCATCGACTGGGTAAGGGTGTTTGAGCATGTGAAGCAGGCGGGCGCAAAGCACATCTTTGTCGAACAGGACCGCTGCGACGGCTCGCCCATCGACGCCATCCGAACAAGCTATAAATACCTGCGAAACCTGCGGCTAAGCTAGAGGCCGCCGCTACAGCATTGGATGTCACTATAATTTGTAAATCTCAATAAACCGCAGTTGTCACACAGACCCTACCGCCTATCTCTCCAGCCACCCATCCCGAATGGCGATCTGCGCCTCAGTGGCAGCCGGATTCTCTGTGATCACGTAATTGCTCGCCGTGGGCGGGTCGAGCTTCACCGGGATTGTCATCCGTTTGCCGAGCCGCTCGACCGTAAAAGGAACAACAGCGCCAGGTGGATACATTTAGAGCCGGTCCGTGAGCGAACCCGTGGCAAGGGACAATTGGTCTACCGCAATCAACGTATCGCCCTCGCTCAAGCCGGCGCGGTCCGCCGCTTTGCCCGGCCTGACCGCCCCAATGTGGATGCCATTATCCACGGATTCACCCAGAATGCCTAGCGACGGCGCCGCGCCGGGGCTGACCGAAACGCTCAGCTTGAGCCCGGCCGCATTGAGAACCCGATCGTAGGGCAGTTCGTCGGTTCCCTGAACGTACCGTCTAAAGAAGTCCGTGAAGTCCGATCCCGAAACCTCATTTAAAGCTTCAAGGATATCCTGCTCAGTGTAGCCGCGCCCCGGCAAGTAATAGGTCGAGGCGGGCGCCTCATAAAACTTGCTGTACATAACCCGCATGACGTCGTCGAGGCTTTTCTTGCCACCGGTTCGCTCACGAATCTCCAGGTCGAGCAGCATCCCGAGCAGCGCCCCCTTGTTGTAGTAGGAGATCGTCGAATTGGCAAAATTGGTCTTTTGCATCTGGGGCGCGCGATCGTAAAACCAGGCGTGGAAACTCGAGCTTTCGGCGGACATCATCCGGCGTCCCGGCTCCTGCTCGAGGTCGTGAACCTCCCCGGCGAGATGATCGAAGAAATCCAACCGGGTCCACACGCCGGAGCGATACAGGAAGGCGTAGGAATAGTATTGCGTGATCCCCTCGGCAAACCACAGCGAGCGCGTCGGGTCTTCCTTCGTGTAGTCAAACGGTCCCAGAGCCGCGGGGCGCAGCCTCTTCACGTTCCAGAGATGGAAGAATTCGTGTGCGGCGTCAAGCTCCGCTTCCGCTAGCGAATCGGCGCCCGGCGTCCCGCGGACAATGATCTGGGTGGAATTGAGGTGCTCCATGCCGTCGCCTTCGTCGATGAAAGGGGTCACGTGAAAGAGGAAGGTGTAGTTCTCAAAGTCGGGCGCCGGCATCATCGACATTTCCGCGCGAACGATCTTCTTCAGGTCCGGCGTGAGCGTTTTTGTCCACTGTTTGGCCGTCTCCTCGCCGTCCCCGTAGCAATGGACTACCACCCGGAAAACTTTTCCGTGATCGGTGAATTGCCGCGAAAGGTCCTCGCTGGAAACCTCCATCGGCGTGTCAATGAGCCGGTCGTAATTCGGCGCGTGAAACGTGGTCGCGGAGGTCGAAAGCGAGAAGCCGCTATAAATTTTCGCGTCTTTTCCCCAAATCGAAGGGGGCGCGACAGTGAGCGTGAGCGGGTCGCGCTTGTGCCCGGCGAGGTACATATAAACCCCTGCGCCATTAATGTTCGCGTGCGAGGGATTGAACTCGGTGAAACTGCCGGTTAGAGTATCGGCGTAGACTTGGTAGCGCACGGTGACGCCTCCGCCCGCCGAGCGCGTGTCTACTCTCCAGGTTTCTTTATCAGTGTTGATCCAGGGTAGGGAGTGGCCGTCGGCGCCTTTAGCTTCAAATTCCTGCACGTTCTTGGCAAAGTTGTAAATGGCGTAACGGCCGGGCGCCCACGCCGGCATCATAAAATCGAGCGAGGGCTCGTTCACACCGCTCACGTCAATTTCCACGCCAATGAGGTGCGTGGTGGGGCGCGCCAACTCCAGATGATAGGCGAGACCGAGCGGCGCTGCCACGGCCGC
>JBOGJY010000047.1:0-16121 GCA_050745325.1 Terriglobia bacterium | reverse complement strand
GTGGATTGCGTGGGCGCCTGCGTCGGAATGAAAGGTATGCGCGTGCAATCGATTATCCGAGAGTTGCGCGGGGAAAACATCGACATTATCGAGCACAACGATGATCCTGTGACCTTCGCCGCCACTGCGCTGAGCCCGGCGAAGATTAATCACGTTTCCATAGTGGATTCTGAAGAGAAGAACCTTGAAGTAATCGTGGACGATTCCCAGCTCTCGCTCGCCATCGGCAAGAAGGGGCAGAACGTCCGGCTGGCGGCGAAGCTCCTCGGTTGGCACATCGATATCAAGAGCGAAGAAGAGAAACGCCAGGAGATCGAGACCCAAATGGCAGCCATGGCCCGCCGGGGCGCGGCGGTGCGTGAACTTGCAGGGCTGGGGGAGAAGACCCTTCAAAAATTGAAGGACCACGGCATTGAAACGGTCGAGCAACTGGCGCAGATGACCCCCGATGAGCTCACGCAGATCCCGGGCATTGGCGAAAAGACGGTGGAGAAGATCCGCCAGGTTGTGATCGAATACTTCGAACAGGGCGAGCAGGCTGACCAGGCTGAACTGGTCGAACAAGCTGAGCAGGCGCAGCCCGCGGCCGATGAAAACGCAGCCGTGGTGACGGAAGGTGAGGCAGAGGCGGCGGTAGTAGAGGTTGCTCCCGAAGGGGCAAGCGCGTCTGAAGAAGCAAGCGAAAAAGGTGAGACTCAAAAGCAAGAGACGGCCTCCGCCGAGGCGGGAGCCGAGCCGGCTGCCGCTGCAATCCCGGGAGAAAGTGAAGCTGTTGAGACGAATGAGAAGCCAGAGCGGCCTGCGGAAGCTGCGTCGGAAGAGCCTCCTGCTCAGCATGAAGGCTGAACGCGTGCGAGCGGAATTTTAGTGTAATGGCATCACGTATCAGGAATTGAGGATTGCAGGTGAGTGGAAAGATTCGCATCAACGATCTGGCGAGAGAGCTCGAAATCAAGAGCAGATCCCTATTAGACTATCTGCATGAAATTGGGCACGAGGATAAAAAGTCCCACTCGAGCGCAATCGAAAGCGATGTCGCCGACAAGGTCCGCGAACATTTCCGCCATGCCGGGCAACAACTCGAGGCGCCGAAGAAGCCCGTGGCTGCTCCTCCGGCGCCTGCCGCCGCGCCTCCGGCGGCGCTGAAGGCTCCGACTCCGGCGCCCGTTCTGCATCCGCTTGAGCCGGTCCCACTCGGGCGCACCATCGACCAGATCAAAGCCGACGTGCGGCGCGCGATCACGCCGCCGGTCCGGCCAGCTCCACCGGCGCGAGTTGCGCCAACCACTCCCGGCGAGCGTGCGGCCAGGCCGGTCGCGAGCGCGTCTTCTGAAGCTTCGCCTGCAAGAACCGTGCCTCTGCAGGGCGCGGTTGGGTCTGGTGTCTCCGCCAGGCTTCCCGCGCTAGGCAGGATTGTAACAGCTGCGGCGGGGGCGCCGAGGTTGGGGACTCAACCCATTGCGGCCAACGCATCTAGACCGGGAGAGACCGCTGCGCTGGCCAAGCCTTCGGAGGCCCAGATTGCCGCCAAACAGGGCCGCCCGGCGGGTGGGAAGAAATCTCTGGCGTCTAATCAGCCAATTTATCCCGGCGCCGGCAGGCCGAAAACATCGCCGGCCCGGCCTTTTGCTCCGCGCCGCCCGGGCGACCATCGCCCGATGCATCCAACCGCGACTCGACCGGCGCCGAAAGCGCCACACTCCCCGGAAGGCGGATCTCCAGCGACTCGCACATCCCCCTATCGCGGGGCTGGCCCCGGGGCCCGTCCGTATTCAACCAGACCATCGATGCCGCAGGTTGCGAAGCCGGTGGCGCCCGAAGAAGTTCCGATCACGCGAGACATCACCATCACTGAGGGCGTTAGCATTAAGGAGCTTTCCGAAAAGCTGGAAGTCCGCGCCAAAGACGTGATTAAGCGTCTGCTCGAAAAAGGCATCTTCTCCACCATTAACCAGACACTCGACAGCCAGACGGCGCAGGAAGTCGCGCGCGGTTTCGGCGCCACCGTCACGGTAATCTCTTTTGAAGAGGAAGTGACTCACGAAGTGGAGGTGGCGGACAAACCGGAAGATCTCAGGCCGCGCCCCCCCGTGGTTACGGTGATGGGCCACGTTGATCATGGAAAGACTTCGCTGCTCGACGCTATTCGCGAAACCAGCGTCGCGGCGCGCGAGGCGGGAGGCATCACCCAGCATATTGGCGCGTACCACGTGGATGTCAGCGGGCGCAAGGTGGTCTTTCTGGATACCCCCGGCCACGAGGCGTTTACGCTCATGCGCGCGCGAGGCGCTCGCGTTACGGATTTGGTGATCCTGGTGGTCGCGGCGGACGACGGCGTGATGCCGCAGACGGTCGAAGCCATCAACCACGCCCGTGCGGCTGAAGTGCCCATCCTGGTGGCCATCAATAAAATTGACAAGCCGGAAGCGAATCCAGAGCGCGTCAAGAAACAACTCGCAGACCTCAATTTGATGCCCGAAGAGTGGGGCGGCGAAACGGTTACGGTGGAAGTTTCCGCCAAACAGAAGAAGAACCTGAACCTGCTGCTCGAAATGATTCTGCTGGTTGCGGACATGCAGGCGATCAAGGCAAACCCGAACCGGCTGGCCTCCGGAACCGTGCTTGAAGCGAAACTCGACCGTGGCCGCGGCCCGGTGGCCACCGTATTAGTTCAAAACGGCACGTTGCACACAGGTGACACGTTCATCGTAGGGTCGATTTACGGTAAAGTCCGGGCCATGCTGAACGACCTCGGCCAGCCGTCCCTGGAAGCCCCTCCCTCAACTCCGGTGGAGGTTTTGGGCCTCGAAGACGTTCCGCAGGCGGGCGACAAGCTGCACGTGATCGACGACACGGGGAAGGCAAGGCAAATAGCATTACACCGCCAGGGCAAAGCTCGTGAGGCGGCGCTTGCCAAATCCGCCCGTCTGACGCTCGATCAACTCCATCAGCAGATTGCGGCGGGCGATGTGAAGGAGCTGCCATTGATCCTCAAGGCGGACGTGCAGGGATCTGTGGAAGTGCTCGCCGACACCCTGTCGAAACTCAGCGATGACCGGGTCAAAGTGAAAGTCATTGACGCGGGTGTGGGCGCCATCACCGAAACCAACGTGCTGCTCGCCACCGCTTCAAATGCCGTCATCATAGGATTTAACGTCCGTCCGGAGCGTAAGGCGTCAGAGCTGGCCGCGCTCGAACGGGTGGATATCCGCCTGCATACGATCATTTACGAGTTGGTGGATGAGATCCGCAAGGCGAAAGTGGGCTTGCTCGCGGTGAGGTATAAGGAAACCTCCCTTGGCCGCATCGAAGTGCGCGACACTTTCCGCATCTCCAAAGTGGGAACGGTGGCTGGCGGTTACGTGCAGGATGGCAAGCTTACGCGGGACGCCAAGATCCGCCTGCTGCGGGATAACGTGGTGGTGCATGAGGGGCGCATCCGCTCGCTGCGCCGGTTTAAAGAAGATGTGCCCGAAGTACGATCCGGCGTGGAATGCGGCATTGCGCTCGAAAACTTCAATGACGTTAAAACAGGCGACGTGATTGAGGCCTACGTCACCGAAAGAGTGGCGGAAGAAGCGATCGCATAGAAAGCCGGAGCGCCCAGCCATGCCGGTCGGTCAGTTAACCCTGGAAATCCAACTCCCTTACGTCCACTCCCTCAAGGAAAAACGGGCCGTCCTGCAGAAACTGATGGGCCGGCTTCGCGCCCGGTTCAACGCCGCCGTCGCCGAGCTCGATCACCAGGACGCCTGGCAGCTCGCCACCGTTGCGGTGGTAACGGTATCCAGCAGCCAGTCCGTGCTGGAATCGTCACTCCAAAAGGCGCTCGCCGAATCTGAAAAAATTCTCGGGCAGGATGTCGCCAATTACACCCTCGATTTCTACTGACTCAAAAATCTTCCGCCGCCGGTGTATCTGAGGGTTCCCAAGGAGGACGCTTATGCAAGCCCCATCGCATCGAATGGAGCGGCTGGCGGATCAAATACGCGTGGAAATCGCAACGATGATAACCGAAGATTTGAGCGACCCGCGCATCGGCTTTGCCACCGTCACGCGTGTGGAGCTGAGCGCGGACCTGCATCTCGCGCGAGTGCGGGTCAGCGTGCTTGGCAACGAATCAGGCCAGCAGGCGGCGCTTGAGGGATTGAATTCGGCCGCCGGCTACGTTCGGCGCGAGTTGAGTCACCGGCTGCGTTTGCGGCGGGCGCCCGAAGTGAAGTTTTTTCTCGACCACGGTCCGGAGGAGAGCGTCCGTCTGGAAAAACTGCTGCAAAAGCTTCATCCGCAAGACGAAGGGAACGCCTGACGGGAAATGGAACCAGAAATCTCCGGGGTTCTCGTGATTGACAAGCCCGAGGGCTTCACGTCACACGACGTCGTGGCCAAAGTGCGCAGACTGCTCAAAATCCGGCGCATTGGCCACTTTGGCACGCTCGACCCGTTTGCTACCGGCGTGTTGCCGCTTTCCGTGGGAAAAGCAACGCGTTTTGCCCAGTTCTATCTTAAATCGCGGAAATCCTATGAAGGCGCAATCCGGTTTGGCTTCTCAACCGACACGTACGATGCGACAGGAACTATGAGTTCAGAGCTGGCTGGTAACCGGCCAAGCCAGGCGGACCTCGAACGCGCCCTGCAGGAATTTACCGGACGGATTCAACAAACGCCTCCGCCGTTTTCGGCCAAGCGCGTGGGCGGCGTCCGCGCCTACCAACTGGCCCGGCAGCATGTAGAGGTTGTTCTCGCTCCGGTGGAAGTGGAGATTTATGCGTTTGAGTTGCTGCGTTTCGAGCCGGATGGCGATCTGGCCCGGTTTTCGGTTGAGTGCAGTGGCGGAACGTACGTCCGCTCGCTCGCGCACGACATGGGCAAGCGGCTGGGATGCCCGGCGCATCTCGGCAGCCTGCGCCGCGTGGCCGTAGCTGAATTCCGGGAGAGCCACTCTATGACGCTAGCCAGGCTCGAAGAGCTAATTGCCGCGGGGCCGCTTTCGGGCGCGCTGATTCCGCTCGAATCGCTGCTGCCCGATTGTCCTGAACTTGTTGTGCGCGGCCGCGAGGAAAACAGCGTCCGCCACGGCCATTCGTTCGAGCTTGCCCAATCTCTCCGGCCCGACAGAGGGCTGCGCGCGGGCCACCCTTCCGTCATGTCGCTGCTGAAAATCATGAATAGCAACCGCCGCCTCATTGCGGTTGCCCGCCATGTCTCCGGCAGCGTCTACCATCCGGATTTGGTGGTGGCTTAAGTGAGGCTTGAAAAGAGCGAGAGCATCGAAGGCAGGCGCGAAAACAGAAGAAATCTTACACCGAACAAGGCGCCGGTTGGGGAACGCAACTAGGAAGAACACTCCACCACGAGACTATGCCACATACCGCGTCATTTCTGCCCTTGAGCTTCAGACTGCGCGATCAGCTTGGCAACTTCTGATTTTGACCCCACCGGCTCGATCATGATGATGTGATGGGTGTTGAAAAAAGTCTCCGTCGGCGCATGCAGCTCTTTGCCGCGCTTGACCAGGACGTGCTTCACTTGCTTGCTTTGCGGGTCTTCTGTGTTCACGATGTAGTATACGTCCTTCATTTCTGGAAAAGCACTGTCCAGCCGCGACAGTTTGCCATAGTAGACTTGCCCGTTATCCAGCAAAACAGCCTGATAAGGAGTACTGAAAGCAGGCGCATTGCTCACGCCGCCGCTCTTCGCTTTAACGATCTCAACAGCAAGAATAATCACAGCGACTGACAGGCAGATCGAAACTACAGATAGGACTTTGCTCAATGCCGCACCTCAGAATTGTAAATCATAGAGCTTTGGGGATTCCGCGAAGCGATGTGAAAGGCCGCTAACTACTAGAATTCTTTAGCTTCCTTAACCGGCAAGCCTAACACAGAATTCTCCAGGACAGCAACGTGTTTTACGCCGCACTCCGCGCCATGGGTTGCATCTTCGGTCAGGCGTGTGATAGCCTAAAGGTGATTTATGCGCCGCCGTATTTTAGAACTCGCCGTGACCCCCGGAGTTTCCCTCAACGCACAGATGTGTTGCTGTTGAAGTCGCCATTCTTTCTTTATTTCTAGTCATCCAGCTTTCAAATCTTTTCAAACCATCAGGAGGATTCCTAACATGAGTGATTACAAGCACCCGGAGGCTCTGGTCAGCACGCAGTGGGCGGCCGACCATCTCAGCGACCCCAGCGTCCGGCTCGTTGAAGTAGATGTTGATACCACCGCCTACGACAAAGGCCATATCCAGAACGCGGTGGGCTGGAACTGGCAGTCGCAACTGCAAGACAACGTGCGCCGCGATATCTTAACTAAGGCGCAATTCGAAGACCTGCTCAGCAAGTCAGGCATTGCGAACGATACTATTGTGGTTCTCTACGGCGACAATAACAACTGGTTTGCCGCGTACGCGTTGTGGCAGCTCAAATATTACGGACACAAAGACGTGCGCCTGATGAATGGTGGACGCAAGAAGTGGGAGCTCGAAGGACACGCTTTCACAACCGAGGCGCCCAAAGTGGCGCCCACGCAGTACAAGGCCAGCAACCCGGATGACAGCGTGCGGGCTAAGCGCGATCTGGTATTTGATGTGCTCAAGAACAAGAACGCATATTTGGTCGATGTGCGTTCTCCCGACGAGTTCAGCGGCAAGGTGATCGCGCCGCCTGGAATGTCGGAAACCGCGCAGCGCGGCGGGCACATTCCGGGGGCCATCAGCTTTCCCTGGTCCAAGGCGGCGAATGAAGACGGCACCTTCAAGCCGTATGAAGATCTGGTGAACCTGTTTGGGGCGCAGGGCGTGCGGCCCGGCCGCGAAGCCGTTGCATATTGCCGCATCGGCGAGCGCAGCTCGCACACTTGGTTTGTGCTGAAATATTTGCTTGGTTTCGACAAGGTGCGGAACTACGACGGAAGCTGGACGGAATGGGGCAACCTCGTGGACGCGCCAATCGAGAAGAACGAACCTGCCAAAGCAGGCGCGTAAGATTGTAGGCATCGATTCGAAGAACGGTGGGACTTCGCAGGGGCGTTGTACGTTATGCCCCTGCGCTTCTCTTCGCTCCGCCTACTTAAGCTTCACGCGAAAACTCTTTTTCTCCGAAACGATATCCACCTTGCCCTCACGAGCCAGCCACCCAATTGCAAGGTTTACTAAATCACCCTCACCGTTGAGCTTTTTCTTTAGCTGAGCAATGGTCTGCGGCCCGCCTTCCGAAAGCTGGCTCCATACCTTGCCCGCTGTATGACCCACACGTTCTTTTAAATCGAGTGTGTCCTGTTCTTTTAATTCCATGAGATGAGTCCTCCCTGTTTGAGATAGCTCAGCGCCCCGCGCCTACGGATCGGGGCAGTTCGACGCCCGCGCAGTCTCGTGGCAGCTCTGCGGCGCTTCGATATAAATTTTCCATCGCAGCGATGGTTGACCTGGTATCCGGCGGCGGCATTCAGTTGGATGCCGCGCCACGACACAGAGGCTCTACTTCGGAGAAGCGATCCGGCAAATGCGGATGAACGGGACTTTCCTGTTTGAACGTTGCGCCGGACCGCGCGTGTGACTTTGCGCCCGCCAAAACCGCGCCGGCGAACGTTAAATCACCACCTATTATTTAACTGTGATCTTAATAGTAACAGGTTTGATTGCGGGCAGCCAAATTAAAAAATCTTATGCTGAAAATAAGCGCATCGGGCGCCGGGTGGAAATTAATGCGAGGGCAGGTGAACCACATCCATCCAGATGAGTTACGGACGCGCTCTATTGTGACTTGTTTCGTTTACGCAAAAGAAATGACGCGAGCTCGATGACGCCGTAAACGAAAAGACAAAACCAGAGGTCAACGAAGGTGCCCCAATCGACCAGGTTGTGATGGCGGGCTCGAAGTGGAAGAAACGGGCTTGATTTGAAATAGAGAAGGTTGCCCGCAATTACCGCAACCAGATACTTTATCCAGCGGCTAAAACGTAGGACCATGACGGGAAAAATGATTCACAGATACAGTCGAGGATGACCGGTGCGCCGTTGAATTCGAAACAAAAGGCATTTGCCCTCTACTCGCCCACGCGCCGTCTCCCGCTTCATTCTATACTATGAGATCGATTTGCTTTTGGCGCTCTTCATGTTGACACTTACTTCTGAGATCAAATACCTAAAGGGTGTCGGACCCGCAAGGGCTGCGAGTCTGAGCGCCCGGTCCATCGCCACTCTTGAAGACCTGCTTTACTATACTCCATTCCGCTACGAGGATAGGAAACGGCTTGCCCGCGTGCGCGACCTGCTGCCAGGCCAGACGGCAACGGTTCTGGTGAAGGTGATTTCTTGCGGCCCCACACGCACCCGCCGGCGTGGCATTTACATCTACGATCTTGCGGGCGCAGACGCCAGCGTTCCCGCTTCGGGCGGCTTGATTGAGTGCAAGTGGTTCAACGCGGCCTACCTCGAGCGGAATAAAACATTCCGCGAGGGTCAAAGGGTATTTTTCTACGGCAAAGTGGACCGCGACCGCTTCGGCGCGGGCCACCTGGTGATGATCCAGCCAAAGTTTGAAATCCTTTCCGAAGCGGGGGAGGGCGAAAAGGATTCGCTCGAAGTTGGCCGCATCACGCCTATTTATGAGGCGATCGGGGACCTGTCACCGGCTATCCTGCGCCGTCTGATGTGGAATGCGCTGGCCGGGATTGATGGCAACGTCCCCGAGTGCCTGCCGCTGTCAATAGTGAGGAAGAATAAGCTCCCCGGCCGCGGCGAATCGCTGCGGCAGACCCACTTTCCCGAAGCGAACCAGCCTCTGGAAGAGCTCGCGCACTTCCGCACTCCCGCGCAAGTGAGGCTGATTTTTGAGGAATTCTTCAACGTGGGCGTTGTTATGGCGCTCAAACACCAGCGCCAGAAGTGGCTTCCTGGTGTTGAGCTCCAAATCACAGACAACATCCGCCGGGCCGTCAAGCGCATTCTTCCTTTTCATCCGACCGCGGCGCAGAAGCGCGTGCTGAAAGAAATTGTGGACGACATGACCTCGCCCCATCCCATGAGCCGCCTGCTGCAGGGCGACGTGGGCTCGGGGAAAACAATTGTCGCGCTCGAGGCCGCCGTAGTCGCCATTGAAAATGGATACCAGGTGGCGCTGATGGCGCCGACCGAGATCCTGGCCACGCAGCACTATCTATATTGCAAGCGGCTCCTTGAGCCTCTCGCGGTTGAGATCGATTTGCTCATCAGCAGCCGCACGCCCAAGGAGAAGGCGGATATCAAGCAGCGGCTGGCCGGCGGCTCCCTCCGGCTGGTGTTGGGCACCCACGCCTTGATCGAGCCCGATGTTGACTTTGCGCGGCTGGCCCTGGTGATTGTTGATGAGCAGCACCGCTTCGGCGTGATGCAGCGTTACGAATTGATCCGCAAAGGGCGCGCCCCGCACACGCTGGTGATGACGGCAACTCCCATTCCACGCACCTGCGCGCTCGCAGCCTACGGCGACCTTGATTTTTCGGTCATCGATGAGATGCCGCCCCACCGGACGCCCATTACCACACGCATTTTTGCCGGGCGCGATCGCGCGCAGGCGTTTGAATTCATCCGGCGAAAGGTTGAGAGCGGCGAGCAGGCCTACGTTGTTTATCCCATTATCGAGGAGTCGAAGAAGCTTGATTTGAAGCCCGCCGTTCAGATGCACGAACACCTTTCAAAGATCGTCTATCCGCGTTTCCGCGTTGGCCTGCTGCACGGGCGCCTTCCTGGAGACGAAAAGGATAGCGTCATGCGCCGCTTCCGCGCGGGCGAGATTGACGTGCTGGTCTCGACCACGGTGGTCGAGGTCGGCGTGGACGTTCCGAACGCGACCGTGATGCTGGTGGAGCACGCGGAGCGGTTTGGCCTGGCGCAGCTCCATCAATTGCGCGGCCGCATCGGCAGAGGTACAGGGAAGTCGTTCTGCCTCCTGCTCACCGGCGGCCCCCGGAGCGACGTTGCGAACGAACGCTTGCGGATTCTCTCCGAAACCTGCGATGGGTTCGAAATCGCGGAGATGGATCTCAAGCTGCGCGGTCCGGGCGAGTTTCTGGGGACGCGGCAATGGGGACTGCCTACGTTCCGCATCGCTAATCTGCTGCGCGATCAGAAGATTCTCGAATGGGCCAGGCGCGAAGCCGCCGATTTTGTGGCAAATCCCGAGTCGCCGGAAGAGCTGGCGGACTTCACCAAGTCGCTTGGCGTCCGCTGGCCGGAGCGGTACCGTCTGGCGCGGGTGGGATGATCTAAGGAGGATTACATATTATAGTGACAACTTTCTCTGTAGCGGCGCTCTCTGAGCGCCGAAAAACCGGCGGTCGCAGACCGCCGCTAAAGCATTTGGTGTCACTATAATATGTAAACCTCATTAATTCTTATGCGGATTATTGCCGGCGCATATCGCGGATTACGCTTAAGGACGCTGAAAGGCGCAGGATTGCGCCCAACGTCGGACCACGTGCGCGAGACCTTGTTCAACGTCCTCGGCGAGAGCGTCCGCGAAGCGCGATTCCTGGACGCTTACGCGGGGAGCGGAGCGGTGGGCATTGAGGCGCTGAGCCGGGGCGCGAGCGACGTGGTCTTCCTCGAGCATCACCGGCCCGCGGCGGAGATCATCCGCGAAAACCTGAGGGCGCTCGGCGTCCGCGAACGTTTCCAAATCATCGCGCGCCCGGTATGGCCTGCCCTCGAAAGGCTGGAGCGCGAGGGAAGCCAGTTTGAAATTGTTTTCCTCGATCCGCCGTACGATGAAGTCGGCGAATACCATCGCTCGCTTCGCATCCTGGCGCGGTCAAGGCTGCTCGCGCCCGGCTCACTTGTGGTCGCTGAACACGCCCGCCAATGCAGACTGGAAGAGAGCTACGGCGAACTCAGCCTCGCCCGCCTCATCCGTCACGGAGATTCGCAACTGGCCTTTTACCGGAAAGCGGCGGGTGGGTAGCGCCGAGACCTGCCCCACGGAACGAAGCCTAGCGAGTCTTTAGAATCAACGTTTCTAATAATTGAGGGTGGCGCGACAGAGCCGCAGCCAAAGCAGATGTCATGCTGAGCGAAGCGAAGCATCTGCTGGTGACCTGGAAAAGCAGGTCCTTCGCTACGCTCAGGATGACAATAAATTGGGTTGCGGCCTAAGCTGCCGGTTAAAAGACGAACTCTGCGCCACAAAACGGCTGTCCTCAAAGATTAGTTCGTAACCCCGTTTCAAGGCTAATCGAACCGCCGCGATCCTTCGGCGGCGAACCCGGGGTTCCGAGTAGCTGCGCCATCGTTCACAGGTTTTTCAAAATGGGGGGAGAGAGAAATTGATCCACAATTTAATGACCCACGCGAATCGTCGAAAGCGTGCCAAGAAGTCCAAACACCTCGAGAAGCCACAAAATGACGGCGATCACAACAACCGCGTTGAGGATGGTCTTAATCGATCCTGCCATCGGGATGAGATTAATGAGCCAGAGAAGAATACCAATAACGATCAGGACCACAATAATGTGTATCAGGGGCATGTGTTCTCCTTACTTTTTTTGGAAGGCTGGCTTCGATCCGCCGCGGCGCCCTAATTTGCAATTCGATTCTAAACCACTACAGAATCGCTTGGAAACCGTGAGCCTTCAATCGATGAAAAGCCGTAATCGTTCGCGGAAACCACTGTACCTAGTGTTGCGTTTTTCAAATATGTTTACTGTAGCGTCGCCTTTAAGAGCGGCATGCCGGGCGTAAAGCCCGGCGCTACAATGAAAGAAAATCCATAAATGGAACTCGTTTGAAAAGTGAGACCAAATTATGATCATGACGAGTAGTTTGGTGGCGCTGGCGTTTTTCCTTTCGAGTCTTCCGGCTCAGGCGCCCCAAGCGCGGGCCAGCAATATCAGCAACGCGGCCTGGACGGTCTTGCGCTCCGGGATGACAGACTCAAACCCGGTGAAAAGGTCGGAAGCGTTCGAGGCGCTGGGCACGATCGGCCCCACCGCGGCTGCGGGTGCGGCGGTCGAACAGGGGCTAAAGGATAAAGATCCCCTGGTGCGCCAAACCTCGGCGGCGGTGCTCGGCGAGATGAAATCGCATCGCGCAATTCCCAGTCTTATAGCGGCTCTGCGCGACCAAGCCCCACAAGTCCGGCTAGCGGCGGCGCACGCTCTGTGGGTGTTGGGAGACCGCCGCGCCAGCCGCCAAATCCTCATGGAAGTATTATCTGGCCGCGTGAAAACTTCGGATAATTTCGTAGAGCAGGAGATTGGGACCGCCAAGAGGGAGATCCACAATCCCAACGCGCTGGCGAGAATCGGGATCACCCAGGGGGCCGAAGCCCTCCTCGGCCCGTTTGGAATGGGTGTTGGCTTTGCCGAGGACATTTTCAAGGACCAAGACGCGGTAGGGCAATCGCTCGCCGCACGCTTGCTCGCCTCCGATTCCAATCCCGCGTCACTCAGCGCGCTCGAAGAAGCCCTGCTCGAGGGGAATCCGGGCGTCCGCGCCGCGGCCGCGCGGGCTTTGGGACGGCGCGCGAAGCCGGGCGCAATCCCCGATCTGGAACCGCTGCTCCATGACCGGAGCGAGGGGCCCAGATTCATGGCGGCGGCGGCGATTATCCGGCTAACCAAATATCAGAAGTAAGGCTGCGTAAAGGAAGAAATTGTTCCGCCTAAAATATCCGGCGTGGTCACGGCCCGCGGTCAGAAAGGCCTACAGTGAGTATTCTTTAGACTTAGTGGTTTCCCTGGATTGTCCTCCGGACGGGCACCCGTTACTGTCGTAGTTGACGCAAGTCAATCTTCAGTAATTTTTGCGAGGTGCGCTGCGGATGGCAACTCATTTGGCGGAAGAACCCCAGTTAGTGGCTGCGGCCCGGCAAGGGGATAATCAGGCTTTCTGTGTTCTGATCAATCAATACTATTGGAATGTTTATAATGTTGTCCTGAAAATTGCCAGGAATAATGAAGATACCGAAGACGCGCTGCAGGACGCTTTTTTGAAAGCTTACTGCAACGTGAAACAGTTCCAGGGAAATTCGCGGTTTTACACCTGGCTGGTGCGAATCGCAGTGAACGAAGCTCTGATGAAATTGCGCAAACGGCACAGCGACCGGCAAGTGTCGATGGAGGAAGTGGCTCCGTTCGGGACCGATTTGCCGATGGCGAAGACGCAAAATTGGAGCGATGACCCGGAGCGGCGCTACGCTGAGCTCGAAGCGCAGGAGATTCTCAACCGCGCTCTGAGCGGGATCAGCCCAAGGCTTTCCACCGCATTTCTGCTGCGGAACGTTGAAGACTTGTCAATGCGCGAGACGGCGGAGACGCTTGGGTTGTCCCCGTCAGCGGTAAAATCCCGCTTAGTAAGGGCGCGCTCCAGATTAAAGCGCCGCCTGCGGACGGTCTATTACAAAAAATGCGCTTCCCGCACAAGCACGCAGGAGCTCCAGCCAGAGTAGCGGAAGGAAAGCACAGAAGAACGTTGATCGGCTAGTCTGCTTGCTGCTACAATTCGCTTGGTTGGGGCTTCCGGTGGCGGACCCCATTTGATGTGAGATTGCGCGCTTGACGCAGAGCCAAACCGGTTGAATAACTTTCTCCGCCATTCCTATATCATCCTCGCGCATCTCGGCGGATTTGGCCTGCTCGCCATGGGCGCTCTGGACTCGTCTCTCCTTTTTTTGCCCCTGGGCAACGATTTGCTTATCATTGCGATGAGCGCGAGACGGCACGCTCTGGTCCCTTACTACGCCTTCATGGCGGCGGCCGGGTCTGCCTTGGGATGCCTCTCGGTTGACGCGCTCAGCCGCAAAGGCGGTGAAAAAGAACTCGAAGCGCATGTATCGCGGAAGCGCCTTGAGTATGTCAGAAGCCGGATGCGAAAAAACGCCGCTTGGGCGCTCGCCATCGCTTCCTTGATGCCTCCGCCGTTTCCCTTCACCCTGTTCGTTGCCGCTGCGGCGGCGGCCAAATATCCGCGGCAAAAGCTGCTTTCCACAGTTGCCGTCTCTCGCTTTATCCGTTTTTTAATTGAGGGTATGCTGGCGATCTTTGTTGGCAAGGAGCTGCTACGGCAGGCGCAATCCAGAAGTTTTGAATACGCTATGCTTGGGCTGATCGTGCTTTCTGTTTTGGGAAGCGTGATTTCAATTTATCGTTGGACGTCTCAGACCAAGAAACGGGGAGCGCGCGTTCGTTAGAGTCCGCCTGCAGAGATGCTAGTGTTATGTCACCGAAGTTCGTTGATGAAGTTCTCAATTTCCGGGGGCCGGGTTCAGAGCTCCCGTCAGGGGGCGGAAGCCCTGGGCTCAATGTGCCTTCACCCCGTCTTCGGCGCCCCTCTCCCGCGCGGGCGGGAGAGGGGCAAGGGACACGTTGCTAACCCGCGGCTCGCGCCGTGGCTACATTCTGCACTCCTACGGAGCTGGCTTATTCAATGAACTTCGGTGACACGATACTAGCGCCGCAGAGCGAGAGGAGCGCCTGCAAAATTAATGAGCCCTGGCCGCTTCCCGCCGCTAATAACGGGAGATCTCCCGCGTCAGCGACCGAGCCTGCTCAGGAACAGGTACACGTCCATCCACAATAGCTTTTGTGTTGGCGTTCGCTCCATACAAAGCTTCGTTTCCAGTTGCATCCGGCTGAACGACGGCGCCGTTCAAGCTGACGCCGGCAAACGCGCCCCGGCTGCGGGCATACGTCAGTATTTGGGCGTGCAGTTTGACGTCCGTATCCGCCGCAGCATGGCGTCCCACAGGACCCGCCGCCGCCGTGGCGCCTGCGCCAATCCTGAATTTGTCACTCAGCAGGCTGTCAAAACCGTTTTTGCTGCGAAAAATCATGACGATATCGGTCGAGGATCCCCCGAGTTGCAGGCCGTAGCTACCGCCGCCCACAGCCAGGAATGCGGGGGCGCTCCAGCCGTGCGCGGTGCGGCAGGTCACGAGGCCTTTGCCGTACTTGCCCCCAAACATGAACGCAAATTGCTTTTCTCCCGGAATGATGGCAATACATTTGGCCGATTCCAGAAGCTCTTGCGGAATGGCCTTATCCGGCGTCGCCATGATCTCATGGAACACCTCTGCAGACCGTTGGATGCGGGCCAAATCGTCGCTCCGGCTGGAAGCCGCCATCGCGGCAGAGACGATGCCAAGCGTGAATACGGTGACGAATACACACATAAGAAAGCGCTTTGTCATAAACAACCTCACAGTGAATTAATGGTCCGAAAAAAGCAGGGACTATTTTTGATTTATCCCTAACTCTATTCTGCCCTCAACCGGGAGCGCGCTACTATCGGGTAAAAACCCTAACCTATCACGTGCAATGCCGTATGCGCCAGCCGCGATCAAACCACCGGAATCCCAAGGTCGCTGCCGCCAAGGGGCGACATCTTGGCGTCAGGGGCATAGCGTTCCAGCAAATCGAGCGCAATCCGGGCGCGGCGCACCCGCTCGCAACCCATCTTCACCGCAAGATCCTCGATGTGGCCGCCCGAGGGGTAAATATCCGGAGCGTTGCGCAGGCCAAACTTGAAATAAACTGGCGCCGCCACCCGGATAATATCCGGCATTTCGTAATAGCGCACAAAGCCACCGAAGTTATCCGGAACCTCTATATAGAGATCAATGGGAATGTCAACCGCGAGCCGCAGCGCGCCGATCTGGGCCGGCGAAAGATCGGTGGGAATGTTGAGCGTCGAGACTCCGGCATTAGCAAAGATTTTTGCCGTAGCAGGGTTGGCCGCCGGAAGTGTCACCGAGCTTTTGATGACCAGGTTCTTCGGCAATTGTCCGTCCTTTTTCAGCTCATTCAGCACCCAGATCAAGCCCAGATCCGCCGGCAAAACGCTGCGGATGCCGAGTTCGCAAGCCCGCTTCACATCCTCAATGGCATAAACCAACTGGTCGGCGCCGCGATGCTGCAGACCAATCACTTTGCCCGCCGACGAAGAAGCCTGAGCGCCGGTTTCAAAGGGCGCCCTTGGACCGACAAAAAGGCACACTTCGATTCGCTCGTCATGCCCGATTCTCGCCATCTCGGCAATATCATCCTTCGTAAGCAGCATGATGCCGCTGCCTTGGCTGATGCGGTGAACCGGCACTTTGCGTTCTTTCGCCGCCGCCAGCACTTCGCGGAAAACGCGCGGGCCCTCAA
>JBOGJY010000046.1:0-1850 GCA_050745325.1 Terriglobia bacterium | reverse complement strand
CATCCTGAGCGCAGCGAAGGATCTGCTTGTAAGGTGTGAGAAAAGCAGATTCTTCGCTACGCTCAGAATGACACCGTGAGGAACTCCAGCCCCCACTTAAATGCTATGTTTGACCGAAAATTGGTATTAGACCCACGAGTCGTGACGCCACCGCGAAGCGGTGAAACATGAGCAGTCGTGGGTGAAACCCACGGAACGTGAACCACGGTCATCTCTCCGCAACCCCGGAGGGCCGGAGGGATTGAACAGCACCAAATCGGCGCACAAAGCGCATTAAGATTGTGAGACGTTCGGCCCTTCAGGGCCGGCTGCCTTCTCCGTTCGTAACCGTGGGTTTTACCCACGGCACTTCGTGTCGCTCCCCTTCAGGGAGCAGGAGCCGCAACAGCATGACAAAAACTTGACTTATTTACACCAAGTTCTGAACTTCAAGGCTTCTAGTGGCCTCGTGTTGCGTTCGGAAATCGCGATGACTTATCCGGCGCGCGTTCTTTCATTGTAGCGCCGGGCTTTACGCCCGGCATGTCGCCCTAAAGGACGACGCACCAAGTAATCGTATTTGAAAAGCGCAACACTCGCTGGCGCGGCGCAAACATGGCAGAGCCTGCGTGCAAAATCGCTATTCTGGGCGGAGGCGTCACGGGCCTCACCGCTGCGTATAAGATTGCCTGTGCGCGGCAGGCTGGCGCTCCTGTTGATGAGTTTCTGCTTGAGGCGGACTCCCGCTTGGGCGGGTTGATCCAGACGGAGCGCATGGAGGGTTTCAGCCTTGAAGCGGGTCCGGATAGCTTCCTGACCGGGAAAATGGAAGCCACGGGCCTCTTGCAGGAGCTTGGGCTAGCGAGCCAGTTGACCACCTCAAACGATGCGTCGCGCCGTACCTATATCCTATGGCGGGGGCGTCTCGAGCCGCTGCCCGAGGGTCTCGCGTTCTTCGTTCCCACCCGCTTGAGCGCCGTTATCAGCTCACGGCTCATCCCGCTTTCGAGCAAGCTTAAAATCCTCTGGGACGCCGCCGTCGGCCACAAGGCGGCAGAAGCCGCGGACGAATCCGCTGCGGACTTCGTTCGCCGCCGGCTTGGGGCAGGGGTCCTTCACGCCATTGCTGATCCCTTGCTCGCAGGCGTTTATGGTGGAGATAGCGAAAAGCTGAGCGCCCGCGCCGTGCTCCCGGCTCTCGTGGCTCTCGACCGGCAGAACGGCAGCCTGGTGCGCGGGATGCTCAAAGCGAAAAGAACCGCCGGGCCGCAGCAACCTGTATTTACAACCATCATGCAGGGACTCGATGAATTGCCCCGCGCGCTGGCGGCAAAACTGGACGCGCGGGCAGGCCCCCAAAATTCCCGCCTCCGGCTCAATCATCGCGTGGAAGCGATCGAGCTGAATTCCCCGGACCCTGCGGCTGACGCGCGCGCCGCCCGGTATACGCTTCGATGCGACGAAGGAAAAACCTGCGCGGCCGATGCGGTGATCTTCGCGCTGCCGGCGCCCGTCTGCGCCCGGTTGCTGCGCCCGCTCGACGCCGCGCTCGCGGACGAGCTCTCCGGCATTCCGTATACGCCTGCGGTGACGGTGGCCATAGGCTACCGCGCTAAACCTGCCAATCTGCCCACGGGATTTGGGTTCCTCGTTCCGCGCGCGGAAGGACGGAAGCTCCTGGCCTGTACTTTCGTCCAAGCCAAGTTTCGCCACCGCGCCCCGGAAGGCTCGGCTCTCTTGCGGTGCTTTCTCGGAGGCGCTCACCACAGGGAGATTCTCGATTGGAGCGATGGCGAGATTATTTCGCAGGTTGAGCGCGAGCTGCGCGAAATCCTGGGCATCACGCAGCAACCCTTGTTCCATCGCATCTA
>JBOGJY010000045.1:0-12486 GCA_050745325.1 Terriglobia bacterium | reverse complement strand
CTCCGTGTTGTAGTCCTCTGCATCCATCCTTACGCCTTTTTGATTCATCCGGATCATTGCGACTTGAAGCCAATTGTCCTTCGGAACCTGGCGCAGAGCGGGGAGGCCGTGCACGGACGCGCCGCGCGCGATCACAGCATGGCGCGCCTGGGCTTCCGCGATGCCATCTTGCCACCTGAGGCTGTCTTCCGGCCACGTTGCAAGGTGCTGCCAGTGCAGCAGCATCACGTCAAAGTACTCGGTATGGGCGAGCTTGCGCAACTCGTCGATCTTCTGCAGCGGATCTACGCCCGGACGCGTGGTCACCTTCGACATCAGTTGATAGCTATTGCGCGGAATGCCCTTCAGCGCCACGCCGAGCATCCGGTGCATGTCGCCATAAGACTCAGCAGTCTCAAAGAAGCGAATGCCGCGGTCATAGGCGTAGCGGACCAGCCTGGTAAATTGGTCTTGCCCCAGTTCGCGCTGCACTCGACCGCCGAAGGTGCCGGTGCCAAAGGCGAGCCGCGTTACCTTTACGCCGGATTTCCCGAGTGGCACCCAATCCGTCGCTGTTCCACCCGCTGCTCTCAGTTGCAAGCTTCCCGTGCCCGCAAGCGCCGCGGCAGCAAGTCCGGTCTTCAGGAAAGTACGTCTGGAATAGTGAGCCATTGGTTTTTTCCTCCAATGGGCCGTATCTTACCACAAGTCGAAGCATGAAGGTCTTTCAAAATCGCTGCAAAACCAACTTGGCAAGCAGCGCCCGGCCACAAAGCTGGTGTAACCCATCAATCGATTTTCCTTGAGAAAGAGACCCCTGAGCGCGATCAGAATGATGAATTGGCAGCGGTTCACCCTTCCACGAACGGTTTTGGCGTTCCAAAGTCCGTCTGATCGCTTCGGAGAACAGGTGTTTTCACGGTTCGACTCAGAGAAGATCACCCGCGCAAGGCGCGGAAACAGTATAATGCGAGACTTGACTTGCTGCTTGATCACTCTCGATAAGGAAGGAACCACACGATGAGAAGACGCGATTTGCTCGCGGGTTCGCTCGCGACCGCAACCGTTGCAGGCCTGCCGGGCTTGCTCGGTGAAGACGCCCCGGCGCAAGACGAGGGAAGTTCTCAGTCGCGCGAGTTCTACGAACTGCGGCGATATCAACTGCGGAATGGTCCCGGGCCGAAGCTTGTGCACGACTATCTGCGCGACGCCGCCATTCCGGCGCTGAACCGGGCCGGAATTAAGCCGGTCGGAGTTTTCAACGGCATGGTGGGTCCGGAAAACCCTTCCACCTACGTGCTCGTGCCTTATCCTTCTCTCCAAGCGATCGCCGCCGTAGCCCGGCGTTTGGCGCGCGACGAGGAGTATCAAAGCCGCGCCGCGGATTATCTCAACGCGCCGGCCACCCAGCCGGCTTACGTCCGCTTCGAAAGCTTTGTGCTCGAAGCTTTTGCAACTGTTCCGCGCATCGAAGTGCCGCCGGCGGCGGTTGAGAAGCAGCCGCGCATCTTCGAGCTGCGGACCTATGAAAACCCCAGTGAAAAGGCCAACCAAACGAAAGTGAAAATGTTCAACACCGCGGAAATCGCCATCTTCCGGCGCACCGGCCTCACGCCGGTTTTCTTTGGCAACGCGCGGGTGGGCAGCCATATGCCGCATCTCACTTATATGCTCACGTTCGACAGCGTCGAAGACCGGGAGAAAAAATGGCGGGTCTTCGGCTCTGACCCGGCCTGGAAAAAACTCAGCACCACTCCCGGCTATACGGACCCGGAAATTATCACCAACATCACCAACGTTTTTCTCAGCCCGGCCGCATATTCGCAAATTTAGCGGCTTATCGGCAGAGAGGCAAAAATGAACCGCATTCACCGGTGGCTTTGCCGCTCCGCGCGCTGGCGGAAGCTGCTTGAAGACGCCGTGATGCCGTGGGTCTTGACGGGCGTGGAGCTGGGCCCGGACGTTTTGGAAGTTGGACCCGGTCCCGGACTGACCACCGACCTGCTCCGGCCGAAGGCCGCGCGCATGACCGCGCTCGAAATCGATTCCGCCCTGGCCGGGTCTCTGGCGGCGCGCCTGCGCGGCAGTAATGTGACCGTCATCGAAGGAGATGCCACGGCGATGCCCTTCGATGACGCCAAATTCTCCGGCGCGATTTGCTGCACCATGCTTCACCACGTCCCCTCGCCCGCCTTGCAAGACAAGCTGTTCCGGGAAGTGCGCCGCGTCTTAAAACCAGGCGCGCTGTTCGCCGGCATGGACGTCCGGCAGACGATTCTCATGCGCCTCCTTCATATTGGCGACACGCTGGTTCCCATCGATCCAAATACGTTCAGCGCCCGCCTCGAGGCCGCCGGTTTCGAAGATGCCTTTATCGAAACCAACGCCGAAGCCTTCCGGTTCCGGGCGCGCCGCCCGGTTTAGCCTCGCCCGTTCATTAGAGACATCTAATCTTTGGAGCACCTGTCTTGGAGCGCAGACCTGCGTTTTTCAGGTCCACGGTTTCTAATCTGGCACCCCACCGGACCCCACGCTCAGGATACCAAAACATGATGAGAATTTTGAGACAAACGAGATAAACGAGACGTTTTTTTAATGCTCTTGCCCCCCCGTCTGCCTCCAAAAGGCACCGGGCAGGGCGGGAATTGGCTCTCGCTGGCCATTTACCGGCCATTGTCTGCCATTTTTCGGGCCGCCTCCTGGCAATTTACTGGCTTCCAAGCAGTAGTTTTTGTCCTATACTGATTTGCTTGCAAACTGCCCGATAGGGGCGCGGCAGGAAGCATAGATTAGAAACCGGACGAAGCGGCAAGCCGGGATTTATATTTCAGGAGGTGTTCATGAGATTTTCCAAGTGGGGTTTGATCTTAGGGTTGGCTGTGGCGGTGTTGGCCCAGATCGTTTCGGCGGCGCCCCCGCATTTCTATCTGCACAACGGCGACCGAGTGCTTTTCTACGGCGATAGCATCACCGAGCAGCGATACTACCCGGTGGCACTCGAAACCTACGTCCGCACGCGGTTTCCCGGACTGCAAGTGAAATTTGTTGATTCTGCCGTAGGCGGTGCGCGCGTCACCGGAAACTGGGCCGTCACGTCGGAAGACGAGAGCCTTGAGCGCGACGTGTTTCCGTTCAAGCCCAATGTGGTCACCATCATGCTCGGCATGAACGACGCGCGGTATCAACCGTTCGATCAGGGCATTTTCGATACGTACACCGCCGGCTACGAACACATCATCGAATCGCTCCAGGCTCACCTGCCCGGCGTCAGGATCGTGCTGATTGAGCCGACCCCTTGGGACGACGTCACCGTGAAGCCGGGATTCCGCTACAACCCCCAGAACCTCCCCGGCGGCTACAACGACACGCTGGTGCGGTACTGCCAGTTTGTGAAGGATCTCGGCGCCCGGCATCACCTGATGGTGGTCGATTTCAACACGCCGCTCGTAAAACTGATGGAGGAGGCCGAGAAGATTGATCCGGCGCTCGCCGCGAAGATCATTCCGGGCCGCATTCATCCGGGCGCTACCGGCGAACTGGTGATGGCGCAACTGCTGCTGAAGGCGTGGGGCGCACCCGCGACCGTCACACATTTGGAGATCAACGCCGCTGACAACAAAGTGGATTCTGCAGCGAATACCACCGTGAGCGGGTTAAAGGCCGACCAGGGAAGTGTCACCTGGACTCAGAACGACAAGTCATTGCCCTATCCCATCATGACGCTCCATTCCACCCAGTGGCCGCAGTTTCCGCCCGATCCGTTCGGGCGCGGGCCGGCAAGCATGTTATGGAAGCTGCCTCCGCTTACCGGCGCCCAGATCAATCCTGCCGCCGCCCTGATCGTGCGCCTGACGAAGATGTACGAAGAGCTCGATTCCGAAACTCTGAAGGTTACCGGGCTGCAGGCACCCATGTACTCGTTGAAAATCGACGGAACCACGGCGGGAACGTTCTCGAAAGAACAACTGGCCGAGGGTGTCAACCTGGCGCAGTATGATACGCCCATGATGGAGCAAGCCGATAAGGCGCTCGGCCTGGTTTGGCAGGAGATGGATGTCCGCTTCTACGCGTGGCGGGCAGTGCAGTTGCCGCTAAGAAATGACCAAACGCCCGGCATCCAGGACGCCGTAAATCAATTGCTGGCGCGATTGGAGCAGGAGAAAAGCGATTTGGCCGCGCAGGCGCAAGCCGCCGCCCAGCCGCAGCCGCATCGCTATGAATTGGAGCCTGCAACAACTCAATAACCGGCGCACAGCGTTAAGATCTGCGCGGCTGGATGTTTATAGTGGACCCCAATTTTTTACCACCGCGGGTGGCGCATACATGGCGCTTTTTGCCATGTGTGCGACCCATGGTTTGGCAAGAACAAGCGTGGAGTTTTATTATTATTGAGGTTACATAATTTATAGTGACAACTTTCTCTGAAGCGGCGCTCTCTGAGCGCCGAAAAACCGGCGGTCGCAGACCGCCGCTCCCGCATTGGGTGTCACTATAATATGCAAAGCTCAATAGGCTTGCTGGCCTCTTGCGATTGTGACAATATATTCAGAGTGATGGATGGGCGCATTGAAGATAGATAGAGCCCCTCGCCCAGGCGTGATTCTCATGCGGGAGACATAGTGCATCCTGATCTAAAGACCCTCATCGAGCTTCAGCAGGCTGATAACGCTCTCTCCGCTCTCACCTCGCGTATCGACGCGACTCCTCAACAAGTCCAAGCCCTTAAAAACCAATTGAGCGATTTCCTTCGCGTTTGCGATGAGCGGAAGGCCCGCTTGGCTGCAAATCAGAAGGAGCGCCGTGAACTGGACGGGGAGGTGCAGGCGATCCGGGTCAAGATCGCAAAGCACAGGAACCAGCTTTATGAGGTTAAGACGAATGAACAATATCGCGCCATGCTGAAAGAAGTGGAAGGCGAAGAGGCGAACATCCACAAGACAGAAGACAGAATTCTGGAGAAGATGGTAGACGCCGAGCAGATTGAGAAACAGATCCGGGAAGCGGCTTCGCGCCTGGAGGGTGAAAAGTCGCGGGTGGAGTCAGAAGTCAGCCGCCTTGAAGCGGCGCGCAAGGAGGCCGAGCAAGAGCGCGACGCGCTGCTCGAGCGCCGCAAGACCCTTACTCCAACCCTGAGTGATGACGTGCTGGCCCACTATGAGAGATTGCGGCGTGGGCGGCATGGCGCCGCGCTGGCTGAAGTGCGGGATGGGTTGTGCACGGGCTGTCACGTCCGGCTTCGTCCCCAGGCGTACAATGACATCCGCGCGAGTGACATTTACATGACCTGCGAGGCGTGCGCCCGCATTCTTTATTACGCGCCGCCCGCAGAAGGTGAGCCAGCCGCCGCCGTAATCGATCCGGATGCGCAGGCTGCCGCACAACGCTAACCCGTCTGCGTAACAACTGTGGTTGTAGCGGCTGCCTGTGGCGGGTGGTATTATTTTCAATTCGGCGCTCCCTTCCTAACGTCAGGGCAGGCTCCGAGCGCTGCACCAGCGCGAAAACCGCCGGGGTCACGCAGACTCTCATATTCCCCCAATGCCTGAAACTTCGCCTTCTCATCCGCTGATCATCCATATTGACGGCGCTTCGCGCGGCAACCCAGGTCCCGCAGCCTACGCCGTGGTAGTAAAAACCCCCGATGGCCAGCCCATAGCGTCCTTTGCAAAAGCATTGGGCTCAACAACCAATAATTTCGCCGAGTACCAGGCGCTGCTTGCGGCTTTGCGCTATGTCACTGGAAGCGGAGGACGGAAGGTTAGCGTTATTAGCGACTCCGAGTTGCTCGTCCGCCAGATTCAGGGCAGATATAAAGTGAGAAGCGAAGATTTACGGCCCCTTTACGATGAAGCCCTGGCCATGATTCGCCGGCTTGATTCGTTTTCAATCAGCCATGTGCTGCGCGAGAAAAATCGCGAGGCAGACCGCCTGGCGAACCTTGCCTTGGATGGAAAAGAGACATCGGAGGAGAACAAGCGGCCAGAGAGGACGGAGAAGCATGACCCGCCGGCTCCAAAGGCAGTTCCAAAGATAAATGGTGAATTTCGCGCCGCAGCGGCGAAGCCCAAAGTTGCTCCGCTGACGGTCTTAACAGAAGAAGAATCCATGCTGCGAGATGCCGCTTACGAGTTCGCGGCGAAAGAAATCGCTCCAATCGTCCGCGAGATGGACCGCGACGGAGTATTCAAAAAGAGCCTTCTCGATCAATTTTTCACGCAGGGATTTATGGGCATCGGTGTGCCTGAAGCGTACGGCGGCAGCGGTGGGAGCTTCTTCATGTCCATACTGGCGGTGGAAGCGTTTGCGCGCGTGGACGCTTCGGCTTCGGTCATCATCGACGTGCAAAACACGCTGGTGGAAAACGCCATCTTGCGCTGGGGGTCTGAGGAGCAGAAGAAAAGTTTTTTGCCGCGGCTTGCCAAAGACACTGTAGGCGCCTACGCCCTTTCTGAGCCGCAAGCCGGCAGCGACGCTTTTGCTCTCGAAACGCGGGCGAGAGAAGACGGCAGCAGCTACGTTCTCAATGGCCGCAAGCTGTGGATCACGAACGCCAAAGAGGCGGGCCTTTTCATTCTCTTCGCCACCCTGGACCGTTCCCTGGGGTACCAGGGCATTACCGCTTTTTTGATTGACCGCAATACGCCCGGCTTTTCGGTGGGAAAAAAGGAAGACAAGCTTGGCATCCGCGCGTCTTCCACTTGCGAGCTGACGCTTGAAGATTGCCGTGTGCCCAAGGCAAACATGCTTGGCGAGCCGGGTCGCGGCTATAAAGTGGCCATTGAAACGCTCAACGAGGGGCGCATCGGAATCGCCGCCCAGATGGTGGGCATCGCTCGCGGCGCGCTCGACCATGCGATACTCTACGCCAAAGAGCGGCGCCAGTTCGGAAAGCCGCTCGCCGCCTTTCAAGCCATTCAATTCCAGATTGCCCGCTTGGCGACAGAGGTCGAAGCGGCCCGCTTGATGACGTATAACGCCGCGCGCCTCAAAGACGCCGGCCTGCCGTTCACACGCGAGGCGGCGATGGCGAAGTATTTCGCCTCCGAGGTTGCGGAGCGCACAGCGTCCGAAGCCATCGAGATTTTTGGCGGCTGCGGTTATACCAAAGACTATCCAGTGGAGAAGTACCTCCGCGACGCCAAGATCGGAAAGATTTACGAAGGCGCCTCCTTTATGCAGCTCCAGACGATTGCCAAAATCCTCCTCGGATCAACTGATTAAGAACCTCAACTTATCCCGGGTCGCGCATACTTCGCGCTTTTTGCGATGTGTGCGGCGCTCGTTGTTCGCATACATCGCACAGTACGCCATGTATGCGCCACCCCACAACCGCCGCTACAACATTTGGTGTCACTATAATACGTAATCCTTTATAGTATCCGCCCCGCCGCGCGGCGGACATCGCGCTGGTCATTTGTGATCCTCATCAGCCACGCTCCACTTTTGATGTTTGAAGCGCAGAGTGAGACCATTCAATAGAGTGGCGCTCGCAAAGCATTCAGACGGCTGACGCCGTCCGAAACAGGCTGCTTCCGCTGTACATACTTACGTGAGAGGAGATCTGGCCACGATGGCACATTTTCAGACAAACTGGCACATTTGGCTGGTAGGAGCCGGGATTATCCTGGGTTCAATCGCCGTCGCGCTCGTTGCGCACTATTTTATATTCTCCATACTCGGGCGGCTGGCCCGTAGACCCGGACGGATCATCGATGCTTCGTTTGTGAGGCACGGACGCAGACCCGCGAAGTGGATCTTGCCGTTACTGGCGCTTCTCATCGCGGTTCCCTTGGCCCCGCTCTCTGCAAGCGCAAGAAATACCCTGGAACATGCCATCGGAGTGGGCTTTATTGCTGCGGTGGCGTGGATTGTCATTGTCATGACCGAGGTGTTTGCGGATTTCCTGGCCGCTCGATACCGGGTTGACGTACAGGATAACCTCGAGGCGCGCCGAATTCAGACTCAGGTTAACGTGCTTCGCCGTATTTTCGGCGTTGTGGTGGTAATCGTGGCGGTTTCGATCGCGCTGCTGAGCATTCCCCAGGTCAGGTCCCTCGGCGCCAGCCTTCTTGCTTCGGCAGGGCTCGCCGGACTTGTACTCGGTATGGCGATGAAGTCGACACTCGGCAACCTGGTGGCTGGAATACAGATTGCGCTTACACAGCCGATCCGCATGGAAGACGCCGTAATTGTTGAAGGAGAGTGGGGTTGGGTTGAAGAGATCACGTCCACCTATGTGGTCGTGCGTCTGTGGGACTGGCGGCGGATGGTGTTACCCCTTACCTATTTCATCGAGCAGCCCTTTCAGAACTGGACCCGCATCACGGCTGATCTGATTGGTTCGGTCTACCTGTACGTCGATTACGCGGTCCCAGTGGATGACGTACGGAAAGAGCTCGACCGCCTCGTGAGAACCACGGATAAATGGAGCGGAAAGGTGTGCGTCTTACAAGTTTCCGATGCGAAAGAACACACCATCGAGCTGCGCGCCCTCGCCGACGCGAAGGACGCCGGCACGGCGTGGGACTTGCGTTGCTACCTCCGGGAGAACTTGATTAAATTTCTTCAGGAGAAGTATCCACAAAGCCTGCCGAAAACACGCGCGGAGTTGAGCGCCGCCTCGCAGCAGACCCAGGTTGCATGAGAGGCAGGCAGAGCGCGCTACTTTTCAGGGGATGTCTGATATTGCGTTTGGAAATTATGTTTATCTGTAGCGCCGCCCTTTAGGGCGGCATGCCGGGCATAAAGCCCGGCGCTACAATATCTGCCCAGTTTGAGCGTAGGTTCAGGTTCTTGTTGTTGGGGCCGGAGGGCGGGCTCCGTTTTCTTACTTACAGGAACAAGCAAGATCGAAAACCGCCAGCCGGTCCACAGTGGCTCTATGCCCGCGTAACTGCCCAGCAGCTCGGCCAGTTGGTTATTACGCGCCATCAAAAGAAAAGAGGCGCCTCCGATGAGCGGCTTTAGTTCTAATCCGTCAATCAGCGGCCCTGGGGTGAGCAGCGGAGTGGCGGAAGCATCCTGGGCAATGCTTGTGGCGGGCCTATTGTGAAAGCGGGAGAAGCGCGCGGTGATGTAGTTGCTGGTGGTTTCATCGCCATCTTCGGTGACCAAGCCGATGGGGCGCTGCAGATAAAATGGCAGGCCTGTCCTGAAGTAGTAGTAGCCGTAAATGGGCAGGTTTCGTGCGGCGCTCCTTTGGATTGTTTCGGCGAGCTCCCGGCTTGAGTCCACTTGGGCGTATGAAGCCAGGGGTTGAAACAACGCAATGGCAAGCAAGGGCACAACAAGCGCCGCGACGGTGAAGGCGGGCCAGCCCACAGTCCTGCGTGGAGCGCGGCGGATCAATCGCCATCCAAGAGCGCCCAGCGCCACAAGGATCACCGCCCCGTGAAATAGCGCCGAGGGCAGCAGATGTGTCACCGAAGGCGGAATTCGTGACAAGATTTTGGCGGTTGGACGCACGAAATGGAGCGCCTCCGCAGATGCGCCCATCAGAAGGCCGGTGAATATGACGGCCACAAAGCCGCCTGCCAACCCTCCGGGCGCGCCTGCCGCGAGCCTGGAATTGGTATCCCCATCCCGGCGGCCTTCGCCCGCGAAGGCGTCCTGCCAGGCTTTGCCAACCAAGATGCTGAGCGGCGGAAGAGCAGGCAAAACATATCCGGGCAGCTTAGATTGCGAGATAGTAAAAAACACGAAAACAACTCCGGCCCAGGTGAGCAAGAACAACTCAGCTTGATGCGCCTCATCGCGTAATTTCCGCCAGCCTTTCACGCGCTTCAACGCTGCGATGATGAAGAAAAAGCTCCAGGGGAAAAAACCGGCGAAGTAAACCGGAATGTAATAGAGAGGTCCGTTCGAGCGGTGCATTTGCGCGCCAGTCGTAAAGCGGAGCAAGCTTTCTTCCCACAAAGCGTATTTTGGAAAACCGGGGTTGCGAAGTGAGACGTCGATGAACCACGGCAGCGCCACCGCCAAAAGCACGAGCCAGCCTGCGCCCCAGTGAACCTTTTTAATGTCTCGAAATCTGCCGGCAATCGCGTAGTAGGCGAGAATCGTTAAGAGGGGAAGCAGAAAAGCAACGGGTCCTTTTGTGATGGCGCCCACGCCCATCGCGGCAAACGCGACCGCGTCAAGCCACAGGCAATTTTTGCGGCGGTTGAGCCAGAAACAGAAAAGCGATACGGTCACGAGCAAGGTGAGCGGCATATCAAAGATCACCGTGCGCGCAAAACCAAAAAAAAGGGGTGACGTGGCCAGAATAAGTCCGGCCAACATTCCAACCCGTCCGTTAAACATTTTGCGCCCCATCATCCAGGCCATGAGGACAGCGGCAAGCGCGGCAAGAGCTTCCGGAAAACGCGCCGACCACGCCGACATCCCGAAAGCCTGGAACGCCGCGCCAATCATCCAAAAAAGGACCGCGGGCTTATCGAGGTAGGGAAGGCCGTCATAGTGAGGCGTAACCCAGTCGTGAGTCACCACCATCTCACGCGCCACTTCGGCGTTGCGCCCTTCATCGGGTTCGACCAAAGGCAGGCGTCCAAGGCCAATGAAAAAAAGGCAGGCCGCGATGAGGATCAGAAGCGCGAGCGAGCGCGCGACGGGCGATGTGGGGGAAGTCATTGTTTTGAGGATCGCCAAATAGGGCTTGGCGCCTTTACTCGCGCGCCGCTAAACGGCGTTCCACGATTTCCGCGGCAAACGGCGCGGTCATCATGAATAAGAATACCATCAGCACCGGAGACGAGCCGAAGTTGAATTCAAAAACTCCTTCTACAAGCAGCGCCAGCCACGCTGCGATTCCGGCGTCAACCACCCACCTGAGCCGTGAGCGCCTGCGGCGGATTCGCAGACAGTGCCAGAGAAACGCGCCCATGAGCCACATCCAGGCGGCGAGGCACGGCAGCCCGCGCTCGGCGGCAAGTTGAATGAAATTATCGTGCAAGTGATCGTGATAACCGAGAATCGGCGCCTTTCCCGGCGGCAGATAGAAGTCATACAGCGCGGGAATGTTTTCCGGACCCACGCCCACAAGCGGATGCTTCTTGATCATCCGCCACCCCACCTGCCACATTTCGAAACGCTCAGCCAGCGAGGTGTCGCGGCTGGGATGCAGGACGGATTCCTCCCGGCGCTGCAGCATCCGGGGTCCTGCAATCAGCGTCAGAGCGATCAACGCCGGAAGCGCCCAAAGCCATCTCGCCCGCCACCGCGCCACAAGATAAACGGTGGCTACAAAACATCCCAACCAGACTCCGCGTGTGAGGTTCAGCAGGATGGAAAGGGCAACGACGGCGAGCACAAGCCACCAAAGTTTTGGGCGCGCCCCACCCGGCTTTGCACGGGTTTCGCCGGGCGCGGCTGCCGGTTTCCATTTTGCCGCGAGCAATAGAAACGCCAGCAGAGCGGAGAAGATGATCATCTGCTGGCCGCCGAAGTTCATCCAGTGGCCCTGGAAACCCACGATGCGAGTGACCGTCATATAGAGGTATATCTTGTGAGGGTGGTGGATGCGAACGGCATGATATTGCCGGACGAATTGGGCCGCTCCTACGATGCCCGCCACCGCGGCTTCTACAAACAACGCCTTGAGAAGAAAGACCAGATGGCGCGAGCTCGCCACGAGGTTGATGGTGAGCAGCAGAATCAAAAACAGGGTGAGCTTGCGGATCGTAAAGCCGCCCGCGGCAGGGAACTCGGCAAAGAAAACGGAAATGATCGTCCACAAACAGAAGAGCGCGAGCGGCAGCTTTACCGGTGGAAATTCGATCACCGGAGTAGGTTTTGCGTGAAGCAGATGGGCGAAATAGAGTAGGGCGGCGAGCGTCAGGCACAACTGCGAAGCCGCGATGGAAAGCAAAAAGGTGAGAACGGAAAGGCTGAAGAAGATGGAAGCCCAGCGAGCGAGCGCCGCTTTAGGAAGTTCGACTACGCCGGAGAGGTCAAGCAAGACCGCTGTTCACCCTTTCGAAGGATTTTTTAATAGGATGCTGAAACACTTTGCAAAACTGTCATTCTGAGGAGCCCAAGGCGACGAAGAATCGCGGAAGCCAAAAAGCAGATTCTTCGCTTCACTCAGAAGGACATCCAAAGGGGCTTTTCAGCAACCTGTTAAGAGCCGCGCCGGAACAGTATGTCATACAACTCCATCGGGTGCGAAAAGCAAAATTTGATTTCATGCGGCTCCGCCACTCGTTACTTTTCATTTCCTTTGTTATGATCGGGCGTGGGTCCATGCCCACTCTTATGACGATTGAAACCGCACGCAAGGTTTTGGAAATTGAGGCCCGGACGCTCGCGCAGCTTGCCGGCCGTCTCGACCAACTGTTCGAGCGCGCGGTGGACCTGATTTTTGCTTGCCGGGGGCGCGTGATTGTGGCGGGAATGGGTAAGTCGGGCATCATCGGCCAGAAAATCTCAGCCACCTTGTCGAGCACCGGCACGCCTTCCTATTTTCTCCATCCCGCTGAAGCCTTGCACGGGGACCTCGGGCGCCTGGTC
>JBOGJY010000044.1:0-10491 GCA_050745325.1 Terriglobia bacterium | reverse complement strand
TGGTAAAAAGCGCACGATGGGCCGCAGGCGCCTTCATATCAGGAAACCGCGTAGCGTTCCGCATCGGCCCGCTTCAGGTCCAACCCCAGGCCGGGACGAGAGAGGTCCGGGTGCAACGCGCCCTTAACCGGAGTCAAGGCGCCGTCGAACAGCATGTGCTCGATCCGTTCGTGGTCGTGGAAATATTCGATGTGGCGCACTGGGTTGAGCGCGCAGCAAGGATGCGCGTGTAAGGAGGGCCCACAGTGAGCCGAGAGCGGCATGGATCGCGCTTCGCACAGCGCGCCTACCCTTAAGAATTCCGTGATGCCCGCGCAGCGCGAGGCGTCAGCCTGGAGGACATCCACCGCGCCTGCATCCAGCATGTGGCGGAAATAGGGCAGGTCGTACCCATACTCCCCGGCCGCGATGTCCATGCTGGCAGGCGCGCGATCGCGGATCAGCCGCAGGCCGTCGAGATCGTCCGAGCTCACGGGCTCCTCGAACCAATTGACCCCAAACTTCACAAAGGCGTCCGCAAAGGCTAGCGCCTCTTTGCGGCTGTAGGCCCCGTTAGCATCGACAAAAAGTTCTGCGTTCCCGCCGATAGCCGCGCGGGCGGCGCGCACCCGAGCAACATCACGTTCGGGTTGACGGCCAATCTTCATCTTGAATCGCGTGATGCCCTCCGCTGCCCAAGCCTCAAACTGGGCCTTCGCTTGTTCATTGGAATATGAGGTAAAGCCGCCGCTGCCATACACCGGCACACATTTCCGTACCGCCCCAAGAAGTGTGATCAGCGGCAAGTTCAGCAGGCGCGCTTTCAAATCCCAGAGCGTGCTATCAACCACCGCGATGGCTATGGAGACGATTCCGGGCCGGCCGAGATTGCGAATCGCATGAACCATGGCGGCCCATGCGCCCGGCACGTCCATGGCATCCAGACCCTGAACCACCCCCGCCAGCAGATCCTTGATCAGCTGCGCGGTGGCCGCATCCGCATAGGTGTAGCCCAGGCTGCGAATTCCTCCAGCGGTGGCCTCAACCACCACGAGCGTGGTCTTATCCCACTCAATGGTACCGTCAGATTCGGGAAAATCGGTGGGTATGGTGTACGCCGAGACATCAATCCGCTCGATGACTACGGCGCTCGAAGCTAACTTGCTCTTTGTCATTCGTCTTCGACACTCGCCACAGACGGTAGCTTCGTTGCCGCGGAAGAAAGGCCGCAGAGTTTCTGGAAGGCGAAACCCTGCGCTACTCCGCTACGAGACCGGCGGCGAGGACGCCGCCGCTACAAAATCAGCCCTTACCCGGAAAGAATGTATCCGCCATTTCGCGGAATGACTCCCGGATGATGCCGCCTTCGCGCGGATCACCTTTCCAAAGCGTGGTGGCAAAAGCTTTCGCCTGTTTAAGCGTGATGTGCGGCGGCAACGGCGGAACGTCGGGATCGGTGATGGCTTCGAGCACCACCGGCCGGTCTGACGCAAAAGCTTCATCCCAAGCCCGGCCCAAGTCCTTCGGTGAATTCACCAGGATTCCCTTGAGACCCAGCGACTCGGCATAGTGTGCATAAGGGAAATCCGGCAGGTCCTGCGAGGCCTCGAACTTCGGATCGCCTGCCATAACCCGCTGTTCCCATGTCACCTGATTAAGGTCATTGTTGTGCAGAACCAAGACGACCAACCGCGGGTCGCTCCACTCTTTCCAGTATTTTGAGATCGTGACCAGCCCGCCGTTCCCGTTCATCTGCATGGCGCCGTCGCCTACCAATGCAATCGCCACGCGATCCGGAAAGGCAAATTTTGCGGCGATAGCGTAGGGAACACCCGGCCCCATCGTGGCCAGGTTCCCTGATAAGGAAGCCATCATGCCGCGTCGAATCTTCAGATCGCGGGCAAACCAGTTGGCCGAGGACCCGGAGTCCGAACTAATAATACAGTTTTCCGGCAAGCGCGGAGAGAGTTCCCAGAAGACCCTCTGCGGGTTGATCGGATTCGCGTCGTGCATGGCCCTGGCCTCAAGCGCCTTCCACCACTCAACAATCGATTTCTCGATCGTCTCGCGCCAAGACCGGTCCGTTTTTCGTTGCAAAAGAGGGATGAGCACCCTCAACGTCTCCTTACTGTCGCCGATTAGGTTGAGTTCAGTAGGAAAGCGGATGCCCAACATTCGACCGTCGATGTCAATCTGGATGCCGCGAGCCTGATCCTCTTTGGGGAGGAACTCCGAATAGGGAAAGCTCGACCCCACCATCAACAGCGTGTCGCAGCCTGTCATCATGTCGGAGCTCGGCTTCGCGCCGAGAAGGCCGATGGGGCCTGTGACAAAAGGAAGATCATCCGGCAGGACCGCCTTGCCGAGCAGCGCCTTTGCCACGCCCGCGCCCAACAGATCGGCGACCTCGATCACCTCGTCCGCTGCATGAAGCGCCCCGGCGCCCACCAGCATCGCAACCTTCTTGCCGGAATTCAGTAAGTCCGCTGCGTGCCGGATGTCGTCTTCAGCGGGAATAACATGGGGCTTCAAGTATTCGGCGCTCGAATGAATCGTCCCGTGTGCCCGCTTGGGTTCCTCAACGGCCGGTAACTCCTGCACGTCATTGGGTATGATGATGCAAGTGACTGTGCGCTCAACCTTGGCAATGCGGACCGCGCGGTCCACCAGGTGCCGGATCTGCGCCGGAACCATGGCCATGTGGACATACTCGTGCGCCACATCCTTAAATAACGAGATAAGATCAACCTCCTGCTGGAAGCTTCCTCCCATGGCGGCGCGCGCGGACTGGCCCACGATGGCCACGACTGGCTGATGGTCCATCTGGGCGTCGTACAGGCCATTCAGCAGGTGGATTGCCCCAGGCCCTGAGGTTGCCATGCAGACACCAACCTCGCCCGTGAACTTGGCGTGCGCGCAGGCCATGAAAGCAGCCATCTCCTCATGACGGACCTGCACAAACTTCGGCCTGTCGCCGGCTCGATTGAAGGCGCCCAGGATGCCGTTGATGCCATCGCCGGGAAAGGCGAAAACCCGGTTAATGCCCCACTCCCGGAGGCGCCTGAGAAGAAAATCGCTGACTTGTTCACTCATGAATACTTCCTCCTCATCGGTATGAGTCGCCGTGAGAGAAAAGCGTTTCTTAAAAGCGAGACTCTGCTACCCCCGCTAGCCGCCCGTGTAAATGTCTCTATGGGTTAGATTCACCCGCGGCATTCACCGGGTTCATGCACTCAGTGTTTTCTTCCGAGGCGAGCCGGCCGTAACACTTATCCAAGCTGGCACTGATAGAGTTACGATTCAGCCACACGCTATACCTCTACCGCGCAGTGGAGTAGTTCTTAGATGAAACGCGCCGCGCGGTTGGGGGCAAGCTCCCGCATTCCACAAGGCGCTCCCTTGCAAATATCAACGAATTTCTTTGTCGATGTTTAGGCGCAAGCGGCCTAGTCGCTAACCACAACGTTAACGTTCCCTTGCCTCCGCTCAATATTTACGGATACACCGCGCGCCTTGTGCCGGACGGCCAGGTCCACTGAGGCTTCTCCCACTCTCAGGTTTTTTATCTCGAGATACTGAATCGCATCCGGCAGTACAGGATGCGTGAAACGTACTTCCGCCTGAGCGCCAGAAATCGAAATTCCCAGACATGCCTGCACCAGCAGGAACACCGAAGCGACAGCCCAGGATTGCGGAGCGCAGGCCACGGGATAGAGGATGGGTCCGTCGGTAGGCCGCCGCGTGAAGCCACAAAAGAGCTCGGGGAGGCGGCGTAAATCCATGAAGCGGCTCACGTCAAACAAGGCGGCGGCAATTTTCAGGGCTGAATCCCTAAGTCCATAGCGCGCCAAGCCGGCCGCGATGAGGGCATTGTCGTGGGGCCAGACCGAGCCGTCGTGATAGGACATCGGATTGTACCGGACCTCCGTCGAGCCAAGCGTCCGGATGCCCCACCCGGAGAAAAAGTCATCGCCCAATAAAGTCTCTCCGACTTGCTCCGCGTGATCGCGATTGGCAATTCCGGTGAATAAGCAGTGACCGGCATTCGAAGCGCGGACACGGCATGGCTGTTTCTCGCCATCGAGAGCGAGCGCATAGGTGGCAATGCCTTCGCACCAGAATGCCTTCTCAAAGCGCTCTTGCAGGGTCCGAGCCTGCTGATCGAGCGCCTGTGCTCTCTCGCCGAGCCCGAGCGCCCGAGCGAGCGTCGCGGCGCCCCGCTTAGCGGCGTAGACGTATCCCTGCACCTCACATAGTGCGACGGGACCTTCAACCAAGGCGCCATCTGCATGAAATATGGAATCTCGCGAGTCCTTCCAGCCTTGCTGCTCAAGGCCGGTTGACGACTGGCGGCTGTACTCGACGAAGCCGTCACGATCCATGTCACCGTATTCGTCAATCCACCGGAGCGCGAGGTCAACGCTGGGCCAAATCTTTTTTATGGAATCACGGTCTGCCGTGCGCTCATAATACGCGGCGGCAAGCATGACGAATAGGGGCGTGGCATCCACGCTGCCATAATAGCGGGCAAAGGGGACTTCCTTCAGGCGCGCCATCTCTCCCAGCCGGCTCTCGTGAAGGATTTTGCCTGGCTGGGCGTCTGAGTCCGGGATTGTTCCTGTGGCCTGGGTCGACGCCAGATATGCCAGAACCCCTTTGCCGATCCACGGAGCCATCCAAAGCGATTCGAGGGCCGTGATAATGCCGTCGCGGCCGAATGGGCAGTTGAACCACGGCAAGCCGGCGTAGGGATAAGGCCCATAGGGCGTATCCGTCATCATCAAGTGAAGGTCGGACTCCGAGCGGCTCAGCCACCGGTTGACATCGTCATTCGAGGTGCGGATGGAGCTGTCTTGACTCATCGCATCGTGCAGGGATTGCTGCTTCAACGCGAAGGCATCGTCATAGGAAAGGGTAGGCGAGTCATTAGTGGAATTCTCGCAGGAAATAGTCAGGCAGATAATATGTTCCGCTCCGGGTTGAAGCGTGACCCGGTATTTCAGCTCTGACGATGAAACGCTGGCAGGTGGCGGAGAACAACGGATGTGCGTCCGGCGAACCAGATCATCAAGCCCCCGGTATGAAAGCACAACACCGTCAGGCCCAACGAGGTCCTCCAAACGCTCGCCTCGATGCTCGCGCTTCATCCCCCGGACTTCGAACATATCAACAAAATCAGCTCCGATTTCAAAGGAGAATGCGATTTCAACGGGCGCCAGGCTGTAGCTCGAAAACCGGAGGCGCTCGTAGCACGTATTTTGCCAGAGGAACTTGGACCGGAAGAGATGCAGCGTCTCGCGCGGCACGGCCACTTCGCCGTCCGCGGAGACGTCCATATTGGTCAGATCAATAGCCAGCAGCGCGTCCTGGTCTTTGATATTGGAACCCAGGAGCTCCGGGCGCTCGCCCTCCAATCGAAACACGAGCCGCGAGAGAAACCGCGTGTCATCGAGAAAGATACCGTGCTTCGTGATCCCAATCGCCTCGATATCTCCGCGCCGGTCGAACACCCCAACAATGTCATTGTGTTTGAGCACGCGGGTGCGATCGTCGGCGAGCGCCGACGTCGCCCGGATATAGTAGTTGTCCGTCAGATATATGACGTCTTCCACGGGTGATCCTCCCATTCCCTCTTCATTGCGCCGCCGCCATTCCATGCTTCGGTTCAAGGACATTCTCATAAACCGCAAGGTAGTCTTCACCCATGCGGGATGCAGTAAACCGCTCCTCGAAAAGCCGGCGGCAGGTCTTGCGAATTAGCGTAGGAACCTTTGCCACGGCTCTGAGAGCGGACTCGATGTCTTCGACGATGAATCCAGTGACGCCATCCTGCACAATCTCTGGAATCGATCCGCAGCGATAGGCGACAACCGGCGTGCCGCAGGCCATGGCCTCAATCAAAACCAGCCCGAACGGCTCTGGCCAGTTGACGGGCGAAAGAAGAGCGAGCGAGTTTCCCAAAAACTCGTCCTTCTCGGCCTCTCCCACTTCGCCCACGTACTCGACGAGTGAACAGTCCATCAAAGGCTTGATGACAATCTCAAAATATTCCCGGTCGGCGCGGTCCACCTTGGCGGCGATTTTCAAAGGGATGCCGGCACGCTTGGCGATGTGGATGGCTTGGTCAACTCCCTTCTCAGGCGAGATCCGGCCCAAGAAAGACAGGTATCCGCCCGGCTGCTCATGGAATGTATACAAGTCGTCCGGAACGCCGTGATATACCGTTGCCTGCCAATTCGCCCATGGCAGCGGCCGGCGCTGCGCGTTTGAGACGGAAACCAGCGGCATCTCATCAAACTCCCGATAAAGAGGAACAAGGTCCGGAAGATCGAGTCTTCCATGGAGAGTCGTAATCTGAGGAATGTTCTCGCGCCGGCTCGTCGGAAAATGAAGGTAATCGATATGGAAATGAACCAGATCGAAGCCACGCGCGTATTTGAGAACCTGTTCGATCAACAAAATGTGATGCGCCATTTGGTCGACGCAATGCGAGTCCAGCCGCAGAGACTGCCGGCAGGGAGAAATAAGGCGCGCCTGGGTCTCGGAATCGCCACTCGCAAACAAAGTAACTTCATGGCCCTGCCGCACCAACTCTTCGGTGAGGTAGGAAACAACCCGCTCCGTCCCGCCATACGTCTTGGGCGGCACGCTCTCATACAGCGGCGCAACTTGCGCGATTCTCATATTGGCTCCGGCTTCTGATGCGAAATCCGTAGAAAGTTCGTTCCGAGAAATAAAGCTCTCGAATTCACCAGCCGATTCGCATGTCTCATGCAACCGGCATTACCAGCAGGACCCTGGTCGAATTACCAGGAGCTGCATGGGCGAAAATGCCGGCATTCGACCCGTATTCCACCACTGCCCGGCAGCAATAAAGATGGCATTCCTTAGATGTAAAATCTGGCCAGAACTGCTCACTCGAAAGATCTCACCGGGGGGAAGAACATTGGACTCTATGGCTGGGGATGTGACCGAGTTCCGCCGGTATGCAACATCGCGTGCCCGGCTCGTGAGCCGTATTGGGCCGCGTAGACATGGGTGAATTCGGCGCCCAACAGCAGGATCTGCGCGGAGTAATATATCCAGACCAGCAAGGTGATAAAGGCGCCGGCCGCTCCATAAGCGGACGCCATGCTTGGCCTGTTCATATATGCGCCCATCACAACTTTCCCGACCGTGAACAATAGAGCCGTAAGCAGGGCGCCCATCCATACATCAGCCCATGCCACACGGGTGTCCGGCAGGAGCTTAAACACCGCTCCGATCACGATTGCAGTGATTCCAAATGTAAGGAGAGCGCCGGACGATTGCGCGAAAATGGACGGAATATTGATGATCCCCGACACTAACTTCGCCAGGGCTGTTAACCCAGCGCTGGAGGCGAGGGAAATCACCAACAGGGATACTGCGACCACCACGAGAACGAATGAAAGAACCCGCTTCCTGATCTGCCCGGCAAAACCACTCGCGGCTTCGCCTTAACTTTCCAGATCTTATTTGAGCACGTCCTGAAGGTCAACGAAGGTCATGAACCCTTCCGGGGCCTTGCTGTGCTTCTCATGTGCCAGGTCCTTAGATCCTTGGTTTTCCGGAACCAAGGCCGCAACGTCCGTGGCCCGAAACCCAGCGGTCTTAAGGGCGTCGGCGCCGCTTTGCACTCCCGCATAATTTGAGTGGAGTCCGAAAACTCCTGTATTCTTGCCTGCCATGTTGCACGCTCCTTCTGAGATCAAGCTTCTGGAACATTCCCTTCCAGATCGGGATTTGGGCCGCATAGTCACTATTGAGGATTACATAACATAGTGACCTCACAATTCGTAGCGCCGACATCTTGCCGGCTGTTGCAATATTACCCGCATCGTCGCTGAGTTGGAGCGGCGGCGCTACCGCGCGCAGGATGCCCAACTTGTCTCTTGCTCTTTGTCTCTTTGATTTGAGACGAGAGCCGATTCTTGGCCTCGTTCAGCAATGACAATCAAAAAGGATTCTTCAGCATTCTTTTAGATGATTTTTCAGCGCATTCGGGGCACAGGAGAATGCAGGTCGCGCTTAGGCGCCATGGAGCGCGAAGGCCTTGAATCCCTTTCGAGCCTACGCCACCCAGGCGGAGAAAAAGATGCCTTCGGCTTCATCAAGATCATCTAAAAACATGTTGAAACTCTCAGCCAGCCCGTCGTGGTGGGGAAACTCGAATCAACGAAGAGCCTCGCAAACTGTGGAGCACAGTAGCAGCCTGCGCGTCCACGCTTTTGCGCTCATCGCGGTGATGGCGGATCGCGCGATTCGACCGCTCTGAATCCAGAGTTGTTAATACCTAAAGAAAAGAGGCAAGTCCACCCATGAGAAGCGTTACGCGAGTATTGATGATTCTGTGCTTTGCGGCGAGCGCGCTGGCGCAAACCCAGCCCGAGGCAAATAGAACGGTACCCATTTATCGCGTCATGATCGTCGGACGCACTGTTCCGGCAATCAATTACCGGAGCCTGAGCGGCTCAACCAAGATCGATTTCCGCGGGACGAGCCTTATGCCCAAGGCCAGCGGCAAGGCGGAGGTGACCAGCAAGCAGAGCGCGACGCGTATTCAAGCTGAATTCACGGACCTGGAGCCCGCGAGCACGTTTGGGCAAGAGTACTTAACCTATATCCTGTGGGCAATTACGCCGGATGGCCGGCCGGCCAACATCGCGGAGATCATACCGGACGGCGGCAAGGCTAAGATCGACGTAAGCGTGAACTATCAGGCCTTCGGGATGATTGTGACCGCCGAGCCCTATTTTGCCGTGACCATGCCAAGTGATGTGGTCGTGATGCAGAACCAGGTCACGAACAATACGGTGGGCAAAATCATGCAGATCGACGCCAAATTCCAGCTACTCAAGAGAGGGCAGTACACGGAAAACGTCAGTCCGGGCCAGCTCAGGCCCATCACAATGTCCGCCAAAATCCCTTTGGCTCTCTACGAAGCGGAAAATGCCGTCAACATTGCCCGATGGACGGGTGCGGACCAGTACGCTACGGACACCTTCAACAAGGCCCAGCAATTATTAACGCAGGCGCAGGACTATCAGACCCGCAAGGCGGGGAAAAAACCGGTCATCATGACCGCGCGCGAAGCCGTACAAACGGCCGCGGACGCCCGCACCATTTCCATCCAGCGCGAGCAGCAAGAACAGCAAACCCAGGCCCGCGAGGCTCAGGCCGCGCGCGCGGCGGCTGCCAAGGAGAAGGCGGAGCGCGAGGCAACCGCAAGAGCGCAGGCGGAAGCGGCGTCGCAGCAGGCGCAGACGGCCCAAGCGGCTGCCGAGGCCGCGCAGGAGAAAGCGCAAGCCGAGGCCGAACAATCGAAGCTTACGGCTCAAGCCGCCAGCGCAAGGGCTCAACGAGCCGAGAATCAACGGGCCGAAATGCGCGCCAAGCTCCTGCAGCAACTAAACTCGATCCTGCAAACGCGGGAGACTCCCCAGGGCCTGGTGGTGACCATGTCTCACGTTTTTTTCGATACTGGCAAGTACACCCTGCATCAGGAAACGCGGGAGATGCTAGCGAAGCTGTCTGGTGTTCTGTTGGCTTACCCTGGAATCACGATTGAAGTGAATGGCTACACGGATAATACGGGCAGTGACGAAACGAACCAGACCCTCTCGGAAAAACGCGCCGGCGCCGTCCGGGACTATCTCGTGCAACAGGGGGTGCCGGCGGCTTCAATCGGGGCGCAAGGGTCAGGAGAATCGAATCCAGTGGCCCCGAATGACACAGCCACAGGCCGCGCAATGAACCGTCGCGTGGAGATCGTGATATCGGGTGATGCCATTGGCATTCATGTGGGATCACCGGCAGCAACCCGCGCTCCCACAAGCTCCCAATAATGGCGCGACAAACGGCCGCCGGTTTCGAATGGTCATCCTTCCGGCGGCCGGAAACGTAGTCTTAGCTTGCCGCTTTCACCAGATCACGTGATAGATTTTGCGCGCAGCCGATTGGACGCCGCTGCCAACGGCGGCTGGAGCACTTTTGACCGAACTCGCCATTCCGGAGGCGCTATGCGCCACGGCTCCGCCAGCAACCGAGCCGGCCGCAGCCACGCCGCCCGCGGTTGCGCTAAGACCGCTGGCCGCAGCGTTGGCTGTTGCGTGCCCGGCCGCAGTGGCAGCCTGCGTCGCGCTGGATGCGCCCTGCGCGATTTGCTTCCCGGTGTAGCGTATAATTCCGGCCTGCGCCACCTGCGCCAACCCGGCAAAAGCGACGAAAGCAACAATGCAAAAGAATGCCATAATTTTCCCGGATTTCATTTTGTACCTCCCAGCAATTCTGAGTTGATTTTCATGGGCGGCGCGCCCTCTCTTCGGCCAGCGCATGCAACTTTCTCCCTGCGTTTTTCTTACTCATTTAGACGCTCTTACGACCATCTAGGGTTGGCTGCTGAAGCAGAAATGGCGAGTGGCCATTGAAGCAATTTCAAAATCTCAAATTTGAGATTGCCAAGCCGCCGGCGCCAGCTCACGAATCGTGCGC
>JBOGJY010000043.1:0-11472 GCA_050745325.1 Terriglobia bacterium | reverse complement strand
GTCCAGTACTTCAGCATGGTGGGGGATACCATCTATCTACCGGGTTCATTGGACGCTCTGGCGGCGCTGAAGGCGAAGACAGGCCAACTAATATAAACGCATTAGTTTATGTTAGACAACTACGGTTAGCGCCGGCGGGCAGCAAACGCCGGAACATCTCCAGCACGCGTTGAGTGGTGAGCAAAGAGTCGATAACCCCATCGAGGCCAGTTCGAGTGGGGACGAAAGAGGTTTTCGGCGAGGGAAGCAGATGCCGAGGTTTTGAACGAGCCCGTTGGAATTCCCGCTGGAGATCATTCAAAGCCACCTCGACATAGAGCATGGTCATCTCCGGAGAAGTGTGGCCGAGTAGTTTCATCAGAACGGGAAAGGTGACGCCAGCGCGAAGCATCTCCGTGGCATAGGTATGGCGAAACTGGTGCGGGACGATGCGCGTGGAGAGGCCCAGGGAATGACAAACTTGGTGCAGATAATCGCGGAGTTGACGAACGCGAGCTTCCTTGGAGTTCGGACGGGCCAGGAGTCGGCCATCCGGAGGCAGCGGATCGAGGGAACGAAAGAATCGTAAGCGTTGGAGGAGCGCCACCACCAACGAATCCACCGGCACCATGCGTTCGTTTTGAGTTTGCCGAGCGGCACGTGAATCGCCCATTGATCGGGACCGGTCGAGCGGAGGCAATCGTAGGACAAATCGGCGTACTTACCGATGCGCATACCCGTGTGGCGGATCACCAGAAAGGCGTTGCCACCCAGATCGTTGCGGTTGACGAACTCCTCCCGAAGGAACTGATCCTGCTTGGCCGTGAGCGGGCGTGGGAGTCTTTGCGGGAGGTGAGGGATGTCCTCGCGACGGATCAGGTGCGCGAGTTGAGGAAGCGGTTCAGTCCAACCCAGTTCGGTGAAGATGGAGCGCAGATCGATGAGCAAGTTGATATAGGACTCGGTCGCGAGGGGCGGCGCTTGCGAGCGCAGGCCGGACATCCGGCCGAGGAGATGGGGCTCACGGCGCAGTTGGTCCAGGGAGTTCACCTTGGGGTGATCGGCGCCGAGATGACACAGAAAGTTGCGGACGGTCCCGCGGTAATGACGAGTGGTGTCGGGACTGAGCGCAGCGCAGAGGGAATCGATAGCGCGCTCGAAGACCGAAGCCAGACGATGGGAGAGCGGGGGGCGGTGGTTTGGAGCAATGATTACTTTAAGGTGGTCCGGGCGTATTATGTCATCGACGAGTGTGCTGCCAAGATGGGAGTACCAATCAATCTATTGAAGCCCAAGGGCATTAGCCGGCTCAGCAGAAGCGGCCGAAGTGAAGAGATCGCAACAAAGGCAAGCATCGACTACCTGGGGTACGAAATCTCGTTAGAACGAATTTCCATCAAGGAAAAGAGAATCTCAAAAATCAAGTGTCGAGCAAGTTACCTCATTTACCAAAACTTGCTCCAGCCGCTCAAGAGAAATATATTTAATCTGCCTCGCATCGCCGGACCGATTGATCTGGATTATTTGACAGCCGTCAGGCAGGTTCGCTCCTACCTGTACGGAGGACTGCCTGACGACAAACTGCGAAGCTACTTGGCCGGAAGAACTCCTGAACTACATTTCCGTGGGCTGATGAGCTACTATCCTGTGGTTAACGACATTGAACAACTGCGCAAATTAGATGGTTGGATGGACCACACTTTCCGTCAGGCCTTGCGAGCTCGCGAGAGGCTGTGGAGGGCGAACGCTAACATTTCCCTTCCCGGTCCCGAACCAAATTGGAACGAGAGAATTGACTCGCTTCAAACCTGCACAGTAGCGTCTGGAGAAACGGTTGACCTAAGGCTCCCGAGTTTTGCCCTCATCAACCGAGCGATGCGGCTAGCGATCAGCAGAAGGGGCTTGAACGCTGTCGCAAATCCAGCGGCCCGTTATCACATCGAGTAAGCTGAGTGCTGCCTGCTTCCAAGGAGTGCGACATCAGCCGTCTGCGAAGCGACAGACGGCGCGACCCGGGACGAATTTAAACCCTAACAGTCTGGTCCGTGCAAACCATGTGCACCGACTCGCCACCTGGGTAAAAAATGTCTCGAATTACCCAAAAATTGGCAAAAATCGTGCGATGCTCATTTGGCCGTATCCTCTTTTATTTCAAAGGGATTCAAAGAATTTCGAAATGAACAAGCAGGGCGGAGTCCCGACTTATTCCCTTTCGCTCTTGAGCGCATGTGCCAGGGACGGTGCTCGCGAGCGCGATGGCGACAACTGCCGCGCAGATTAACCGTGACAGAAAAGCCCTGCCGTGGGTCATAATACGCATCGCCTTCATTTGATTTGGCGAGCGGCGAGAAGGCCGGAGTCACCGAAAGCGCGAGAACTCGAGCTCATTCGCTGAACTGCCACACGCATATCTATTTATCCTGGAGGATAGAATGAGCAACTTCTTTCGCAGCGGGAAGTGGACCACAGCAGCCAACGCTCTGCTCGCCGTTCTGCTGATTGTCGGTGAACTGCTGGTAGGTCAGGGAAAGCTTTTGGCCCGGCAGGCCTCTGCTTCAGGAGCTGAAATCGCCAGCGAATCGTTATTGGATGGGTTCCGTCACGTAGAAGCAGCCTCTGTTTCTGACGCCGTAGAACAGGTCACCGGCCGCAAAATGTACATGAGCCGTCAGATGAGGCCAATCTTTAATACCAAGTTCGCCGGGTTCGCCCTGACGGTCCTCCTAAAGCGCGAAGAAGGACGCCAAGGATCGCAAGCCTTGACCGGCATGTTGACGGCAATCGACCAGGGAAATGCCAATTCGGTGTACGTGATGGTCGTTCAGGACGGCGTGGATATCGCCGGCATGGGGGGATTAATGGGTACGGCGATGGCCGCCCGCGATTTTTCCGGGGCCGTGATTGACGGCGGTGTGCGAGATGTCGCCTACCTCCGCAAGATCGCCTTTCCGGTCTATTCGAAGGGAATTGTGCCTTCGACATCGGTAAATCATTATCGCTTTGCGGGAGCCAACATTCCCGTCGTGTGCGACGGGGTTCCGGTTGGTCCTGGCGATATCATTGTGGCCGACCAGGATGGCGTAGTCATTGTGCCGCGCGCCCGGGCCGCTGCGGTTCTAGCCTTGGCGCAGAAGATGGACTTCCAGGAGCATTCCATGTACCCGTATATCGAAAAATACAAGTCCATTGAGGAGGCGGTTCGAAAGTTCGGGCGGCTGTAGAGCCTGTGCCAAGCCTGCGGTCTCAACTCTGGTGTATTATAGCCCTCGGAGGTCATTGATCACCTAGAGCGAATCGCGCTGTTTTCAAGTAGCAATGCGGCGCCGCAGCGCTGATTCTCACGAAATTGACCTTTCAGGAGGAATGCCATGGATTATGGTCTATCTTCACGCAGGAATTTTGCGGGACGCCTGGCCGCCATCATCGCTGGTCTTGGATTTACGGGTGGCGGGGCCAGCGCAAAAACCTTAGCCGCTCCGGGCCAAGGCTCGATTCAAAAACTAAACTATCAAGGTCAGCCGGCCAGCGGAAAGCAGATGATCACTCCACTCATCGTCCATCAAGGTCTAATCTATATCTCCGGCCAGGGAGCTAATGACGCTGGCGCCGTCCAAAAGAGCGATATCGAGACCCATACGCAGAAAGTGATGGAGAATGTCAAAACATTAGTGGAACACGGCGGGGGGAACATGGATAGCATCCTTCAAATCACTGTCTATCTCGCAAGCCTCGACGACTATGCTGGGATGAACAAAGTCTTCAAGACCTACTTCCCTAACGGAGGTCCGGCGCGCACAACAATAGCTGTGGCTGGCGTTCCCGGGCATTCGCTCCTGGAAGTGAATTGCATCGCGGCGGTAGTGAAGTAAGCAAGAAATTCGTGGTACGAAGCATCGGGCGATCTCGTGCTGTGACACCCTAGGCACTGCTCGCATCGAGCAACACTTGCCGCAAACGGGCGGCGACAATCCGGTCTTCCCCAGGCTGTAGCATCCACACCCCCACGACAATCGTGTTCTGGTCGGAAGGCAAGCCCGCGCTCGCTGAGGTAGTCCCGGTCGAAGGATTCAGTTCGATGCTTGGGGTTTCGCTGCGCAGTTTTTCCGCCACGGCAAGCGGTGAAATTTTGATCTGGCTCTGATCGTAGCGGATGAGCAGATGCGGCACATGGTTTGCTACCGGTGGGACGTAGATCCGGGATTCGAGTGTAGGGATCCCCTTCAGCTCGTTCGCAATCAGCGCAGCGCGGCGATTAAACTCACGCTCCATGTCATCATCGCTTTGGCTCAGGAGCCAGTCGACAGCCGCTACCATGCCAATAATCTGCTCCTTTGCCACTTTCATTCCGCGGCCGACGACATCGTCAAAGGGGTTGTTGTTGGAGGCTGCCACCGCGATCAGATCTTTGCGGCCGAGCAGCAGCCCTGCGTTCTGCGGCCCCCGAATCCCTTTGCCGCCCGAGAACGTGACGAGATCGAATCCCATTTTCGTGTAGTTCCATAGATTGGAAATGGGAGGCATATCGGCGGCTGCATCGTTGAAGCAGGGAACACCGTGCTGATGAGCGACGCGGATCCAATCCTCCCGTCCGATTTGGCCCCCTTCGGCAGCATTAAAAAAATGAGCCATCACCGTCCGCTCCGTGAAGGCGTTCTCATACTCCTCCATCGTTTCCACTTCTACGAACTTGATGCCGCAATTTCGAAGCGCGTGATCGTATCCGTAACGGTGGCGCTTTTGAACAACCACTTCGTTTTTAAGTCCTGACAAGTCGGTCGGAATATCTTCGATCGCCTTCTTGTTGCCGATCGTGACGCATGCGGCCATGCCCAGCGTCAGACCCGATGCCGCACCAGCGGAAACGAGCGCGGCCTCGCATTGCAGGCGGCTGGCAATGTATTCGCCCGCTTTCGTCTGCAGTTCCAGGAGACGCACCGGGCACTTCGCCGCCAGAGCCACCGCAGCCTGGACGGAAGGCGGCATCGTCGATGCCGTGAGGATCGTATAGGTGCCGGCGGCGTTGATGATCTTGGCGACACCAAGCCTGTCGTAATAATCGACGGCGCTCTCCTCGGCACGCGCTGACTTTCCCGAAGCGTTTAGGTCGGATGCGTACGCAGCGACAGTGCCGAGCGCACCCGTCCACTTGAAGAATTGTCGTCTGGAATGGGATTGGTTCATATTGGTATGCCCTCTAGTCAATAATAAATAGCCTGAAAACTGATGTTCGCTGTCCATTATATCTCACAGGTGATCTAGCGGGTCGGTCAAAAGGAGCGTGGCATCCGACAATACCCATTCTTCAACAGCCTTGACGAGCGTCCGAGATTTATGACCGCCATTTGCAGTTTTGCCTTGACTTTTCTGAGCTCCGTGATTAATTGTATGTTCGCTGCGGATGGACGGGGATAAGTTTCGCGGGAGTGCCGGCGCCACGTTCCGTACTGCTCATGGCCGAAGGTGTAGAACTTATGCCAAGGAGTTGGAACTGATAATGCGGAGACCAGGAAGTCTGCTGCCAATTGCCGGGTTCGTGCTTGTGCTGGTGGCGCCGGCCCTATTGGGCGCACAATCCCCACGTTACGACTTACTCTTGAAGGGCGGCCACGTCATCGACCTCGCCAATCACATTGACGCGATCATGGACGTGGCAGTAGCTGATCACCGAATCGCCGCCGTCGCGAAGGATATTCCCGCCAATGAGGCCAGCAAGGTCGTGGATGTCACGGGCTACTACGTTACGCCTGGTCTGATTGACATTCACGTCCACGTTGCCAACGGCGGCACGCCGCTCGACTGGTTTACCCCGTCCTCGCGCCATCGTGAAGTGCCCGAGGGGATCATGACCGACATTCCTCTCGCAGCCGGCGTTACTACCATGGTAGACGCGGGCACTTCCGGCGCCAACGATTTTATCCAGGAGATGATGCAGGTCACAGACCACTCCCAGGTGCGAGTTCTCTCGTGGCTGAACATCGTCGAAAATGGCATGTTCAGCGGCCTGGAGCAGGATCCCGACAACATGAGCCCCGCCCGCTGCGCTCAGATCATTAATGAGTTTCCGAACCTGATTGTAGGAATCAAAACAGCCCATTACGGCACCGGTTTTAATCTCAACAGTCCGCCCACACCCTGGGCCGGCATTGATAACGCCATCGCCTGCGGCAACCTGACGCACAGACCCATCATGGTGGATACCTCCCCGGTTCCCGGCCGCTCCTATGCCGACATCATCACGAAGCGACTGCGTCCGGGCGACATTCACACACATGTCTTTGCCCAGCAGTTCCCGATCATTTTGCCGAACGGCAAGGTCAATCCGATCATGTGGCAAGCTCGCGCCCGCGGCGTTATCTTCGACGTCGGCTATGGCTCGGCGAGCTTTTGGTGGCGGAATGCGGCCCCGGCGATCCAGCAGGGCTTCTTGCCCGACTCGATTTCCACGGACCTGCACCTGGGCAACGTCCCGGAGCTCAGCCTGACGAACATAATGTCGCGGTTTCTGGTGATGGGTGAGACCCTAAACCAAGTGATTCGGCAGACCACGGTGGATCCGGCGCGGGAGATCCATCACCCTGAGTTGGGCAATCTCAGTCCCGGCTCCGACGCGGATATAGCAGTGCTGCAACTCGTGCGCGGCAGGTTCTGCTACCATGATGATGGTTATGCGCGCATGTGCGGCGACTCTAAACTGACAGACGTGATGACGGTTCGGGACGGTGCTGTCCTATACGACCCCTCCGGGCTCAGCATGGTGGATTGGCAGCAGGCCCGGCCGCAGTACTTCGGTCATTGCCCCGCAAGCACGGCAATGTTCAATGGCCATCGCCGCTGCCCTTCAATGGCCGACAGCTTCGAGCGTCATCTCACGAATTATGAAAGCCCTTCTCCGCCGTTCCCCGTCAAACCCTGGGTTCAAGTGCCGGGGAATCAAGGGAACAATCCTCCCGGCGTTCCGCATCCCCCGGACTTGACGCTGAAATATCACTCACCATTCCCAGACCATCCGAGGGCGCAGCCGCTGGCTAATCCCGGGGACACATACCCCGCCCAGAAGCAACCTGGGGATACCGAGTCTGGTCAATAATGGAATGCCTTAAGGGAGGGCGAAAATGAAAAAGCTTACAAGAATTGTGAGGATCCAGTCATTCGCGTCCGCTCTGGCCCTCACGCTGCTCACGGCCCTGGCGCCGCCGGCCGGAGCCCAACTTGCCTCTTCCACAAACCTGACCGGGACAGTCACGGACACATCTGGCGCAGTCGTTCCGGGAGCCAGCGTCAAGGCGGTAAATACGGCGACGCAGGTTGCCTATAATGCACTCACAAATGGGGCGGGTATTTACAATATCCTCTACATCCCTGTCGGCACGTACAAGCTCTCTGTGGCCGCGAGTGGCTTCGAGACGGCTGTGCACACGAACATCATCGTGGAAAATAACCAGACGGTGCGTACCAACTTCGCTCTGCACGTTGGCTCGGTGCAGACCTCCGTCACGGTCTCCAGTGCGCCGCCGCCGATAGCCACTGACGATGCCACGATCGGCCAAACCATCACAGCCACCGATATCGCGCAGTTGCCGGTCAACGGGCAGGACCCCCTGAAGCTCGCGACGATCAACTCGAGTGTTATGCTCAATGCCGACAATGCCCAGGGAAATCCTCCAGGCGAGCGGTTCCAGGGCGCCGGCACGCGGCAGATCCAGAACGACGTCACCCTTGATGGCGTCACCTTGATGAACGCGCTTTACATGACGGTTAACTTCCGTCCCGATCCCGCCGCAGTGCAGGAAGTCAATGTGCTGACGGGAACTTACTCGGCACAATACGGCAACTACCTCGGTGTGCACATCAACGAGGTGACCAGGGGCGGCACGAACCAACTTCATGGCAGCTTCTCCGAGAATTTCGGCAACACGGCTCTCAACGCCAATACGTTTGATTTCTCCGCGGCGCCGATCGCCAAGGAGCCATACCACTTCAACCAGTACAACGCCGAGCTCGGCGGTCCGGTGGTGATTCCTCATTTGTATAACGGTAAGGACAAGACCTTTTTCATGTTCGACTACCAGGGCCTCCGGAACGACCAGACGCCGACGGACACATACACGGTTATGACGCCGTTGATGCGACAGGGCAACTTTACGGAATTGTTGCCGAAGACGACACTCACGGACATCTACAATTCCAGTTGCGTCTCGGGCAACATCATCGCACCGGCATGTATCTCGCCTGCCGCCCAGCAATTCTTGAAAGTCATTCCCGAGCCGAACGTGCCAAGCGCCAGCACGGCCAGCGGTTTTGCCCTGGTCAATAACTTGGTGGTGCCCACCGAATCAAAGAGCAACTTCAATCAATACCTGACGCGGATCGACGAGAATGTCAACAAAAAGACTCGCCTTTCCTTCCGCTACGGCTACCAGTCCGGATCGCCCTTCCTCGGCGCAGCCTTTCCCAACGACGCCACATACAGCCCGAATACACAAAGCAATTTTGTGGTGGATTACACGCAGATTATCTCGCCAGCCATCATCAACGACTTCCACATCGGCCGCAACAGGTTCGATACCACGTTCGCCAGCGCCTACTACGAAGTACCCAGCACCGACGCAACCGCTCAGGCCCTGGACGGCGCGATTGGAGGAAATGGCGCTTTCGCTTATACACCCGCCAATCCAGGCATTCCCGTCATCTCCATGTCCGGATACACGGGAGCCGGTAATGGTGGCACCAACTGGTTTCAGGGTGACACGGCTTGGGTAAGCTCGGATGCTGTGAGCATTTTCCACGGCGCGCACAGCATCGTCGCGGGCATTGACCTCGATCGCTTCCTCACTACCCGCAAGGCGGTGAACGACCCCCAGGGATTATTTTCGTTCACGGGCACGATCAGCTCTCCAGGAAGCGCTGCCGGCGCGCCAGCCGATTTCATGCTCGGCGTGCCCCAGGTAGTCGATACACCCGCCCCGGAGGTCAACGGCTCCGGCCAGCAGTGGCGCGACGGCTTCTACTTCGAAGACAAATGGGCCGCTTCCTCGAAACTCACTTTGAATTTAGGTCTGCGCTACGAACTGGATACGGTGCCGGTAAGCCCTACGGGCTTTGCCACGATCCTCAACGCCACGCAGACCGCTCTGATTCCCAGCAACATCCCCGCCCCGAATTATCCCTTGACCCAACCTTGGCGCCTGGGCTGGGCGCCAAGGTTGGGCTTTGCTTATCGCGTCACCAAAGACTGGGTCGTGCGGGGTGGCTTTGGCATCTTCTACAACCCCAACCAGACCAACAGCTATACGCTGCTGGATACGAATCCGCCGATGTCGTCAGCGGCCGTCTTCAATACTTCTCCGAGTGCCGAGCTAAACTTCGCTAACCCTTCGGGAGGAGGCTCGTCGGTCAAGCCGGCGGCAAACACGGTCAGCGTTGTAACCCTCAATGCCTATATGCCGCCGGCGACGATGAATCAGTGGAGCCTCGATGTAGAACGGTCACTTTGGTCCAATGCGGGCCTCGACGTTCAGTATGTTGGCAGCCACACCTATCACCTCGACACAAGCTGGTATAGCAACGAACCGCAACCCGGCGTCAAAGCGTTCGTGGCTGCTGACCGGCCTAATCAGTCGTTTGGCAGTATTCGTGATCTTGCGGATCAGGCTTGGTCGAACTATGACGCGCTGAACGCAGTACTGACACAGCGCTTCAACCACGGCTTGGCCATGACGATGTCTTACACCTGGTCGCACGACCTGGATATCAGCCAAGACTCGAACGATGGCGGCGCGCCCATGGATCCCTATAATTGGGCCCTTGACTACGGCAACTCAAGCCTGAGCGTTCCTCAGCGCTTTGTCGCGACCTTCGTTTATCAGCTTCCTTTTCTTACCGGCTCTAAAGGCATAGTGCGGGCGCTGGCGGCGGGCTGGAACGCGGATAGCATTCTCACCATCCAATCCGGCACTCCGTTCAATGTGGTGGTTGCGGGCGACCCCGCTAATACCAGCAGGGCGGGTGTTGAGCGGCCTAATCTTATCGGTACACCGATAAACGAATGCGGCGCCCGTCTCGTGGCTTGTATCACCAATGCGTCTCAGGCCTTCGCGCAGCCAGCGGCGGGAACGTACGGCAATATGGCGCGGGATATGCTCTATGGTCCCGGCTTTGCGGATCTGGATTTCGCCCTCGACAAGAATTTCAAGATTGGGGAGCGCTTCAACTTTCAGCTCAGAGGTGAGGCGTTTAACATCCTGAACCATCCGACTTTCGGTACGCCTGGAGCGACGTTTGGCTCTTCGACGTTTGGCAATATCACCACCTTAGCTGGGACCAACCCGACGCGGGTAATCCAGTTTATGGGAAGATTGACGTTCTAGCGGCTTAAGTTCGCGCCGCCCACAGCCGTACAGACCAACAAGATGCCTCCGGTCAAACGTCCCAAGCTCGCGGCAGTGGTAACCGCGATCCGCCTATACTCGCACCCGCAGCACATCGTCGGCCGTTTCCTTGACGGCTACGGCTGGGAAGGCGGGTATCATCACCCGGAGATGGATTTAGTGGGTCTCTACGTCGATCAGCGCGGCGAAGGTGACCTGACCCAGGAACTTGTGGAGCGGCATCCTGGCTTGAAGGTCTATCCCACCATCGGCGAGGCTGTAACACTCGGCGCCGGCAAGCTGGCAGTGGACGGTGTAGTGGCGGTCGGCGAGCACGGCAGCTATCCGCGCACCGAAAAAGGCCAGGCCGAGCAACCTCACTTCCGTTTCTTTGAAGAGGTCGTGGATGTTTTCCGGGCCAGCGGGCGCGCGGTGCCGTATTTCAACGATAAGCAACTCGCTTCCTGGAGCTGGCCGCACTCAAAGCAGATGGTCGATACATCTCGCCAGATGGGTTTTCCGCTTCAGGGCGGCTCAAGCTTGGCGGTGACATGGCGAATTCCATCAGTTGAGTTTCCTACCGGCGCCACCGTTCACGAGGCTCTCGCCATCGGTTACGGTGGCGTGGATAGTTACGATTTCCATGTTCTCGAAACAATCCAATGTATGGTAGAGCGGCGCCAGGGCGGCGAAACCGGAGTCGAGTGGTTGCAGGCTTATCAGGGTGAAAGCTTCTGGAAGGCCTACGAGCAGGAGGTGTGGTCCCACGCGCTAATGAAAGCAGCGTTGAGCCGGAGTTCTACCCTCATGCCCGCGAGCTCCGCTTTCACCGATGTATTTCCCACAATCGAACAGATGCGAACTTTGGCGCCCGACCCAACTGCGTATCATTACCAGCATCGCGATGGACTGCGCTGCACGATGTTACTCATGAACGGACTGGTACGGGATTTTACCTTCGCAGCGGCGATCGAGGGGCAGTCGAAGCCTTTTTCCACCCAGATGTATCTGCCGATGCCCGACGGCCGCACAACGCTGGCGAGTTTCTTCAGCCCGCTCGTGCATAATGCCGAGCTGATGTTCCTCACGGGCAAGTCGCAGTATCCGATCGAGCGGACGCTGCTCA
>JBOGJY010000042.1:0-14473 GCA_050745325.1 Terriglobia bacterium | reverse complement strand
ACCTCCGAGGACCTGCTGCAGATGCTGCAGGACTTCCTGCTGGATAGCGGCTTCTACAACCAACGCTACGATTTTTATGAAATGGACCCGGAGCGCACGATGGAGCAGCTTCATCAGGCGCTGCTGGACGCGCTGCACCAGAAGGGCATGATTCCCGATGACCTGTTGAAGGAGTTTCTCAATAACCCGGAAGAGTATGAGAAGTCGAAGCTGCGCGACCTTCTCAATCAGCTCATCCAGAAACTCGAGCAGGAAGGATACGTCACCATTGATCCGCCGCATCAACCGCAAGGACAGGCGACCGAAGCGCCCGGGGCCGGATCGAGCGGCCCGGAAGGCAAAGTGAAATTCGAGGTCACGGACAAGACTCTCGACTTTCTCGGCTTCAAGACGCTTAAGGACCTGCTCGGCTCGCTGGGCAAATCCAGCTTTGGCCGCCATGATACGCGGGAGCTGGCCACGGGCGTTGAATCCAGCGGCTCGACGCGGCGCTACGAATTCGGCGACACGATGAATCTGGATGTGAATGCAACCTTGCTTTCCGCCATCCAGCGCTCCGGCTTGAAGACGCCCCTCGACCTTGACTACGAGGACCTGCAGGTGCGCCAGTGTGAATACCAAAGCTCATGCGCCACGGTCTTGATGCTCGATTGCAGCCACAGCATGATCCTCTACGGCGAGGACCGCTTCACGCCGGCCAAGAAAGTGGCGCTCGCGCTTACGCACTTGATCCGCGCGCAGTACCCCGGCGATACGCTGCATATGGTGCTGTTTCACGACTCCGCCGAGGAAATCCCCCCCGGCCAGCTCGCGCGCGTGCAGGTTGGGCCGTACTATACGAACACGCGTGAAGGACTGCGCTTGGCGCAGCGCATCCTTTCACGCCAGAAGAAGGATATGCGCCAGATTATTATGATTACGGATGGCAAGCCTTCCGCGCTCACGCTCGAAGACGGGCGGATTTACAAAAACGCCTTTGGCCTGGACCCGCTGGTGGTTTCAGAGACGCTACACGAGGTGGCGCGCTGCCGCCGGAACGGAATCCTGATTAACACGTTCATGCTGGCTTCCGATTACGGCCTTATCAATTTCGTTCAGAAGGTTACTGAAATCTGCCGCGGCAAGGCTTATTTCACCACCCCGTATACGCTGGGACAGTACTTGCTGATGGATTATATGCAAAAGAAGGTGAAGCATATTCACTGAGCTTTAACAAGTTGCTGAAAAACATGGCGCGGCGGGTTTATCCCGCCAACCCGCGTTGAGATTATTCGACTTGTGGCGACGTAAAGTCGCCGCACCACCGTTAACGCGCGGTTCTTCAGCAGCCTGTTAAGCGCAAGTTTGCATCCAACTCCGTCCTGAAAAGCTCGGCAAAACCCTTCACTCGGCCCGCCAAGGCGGGCTACCCTCTGCCCTGGCGAGGGGGGTTGTTTTCATGCTTTGTGGACGTGGGCTGGCGCGAACCTTGAGGTTTGCAATGGCATGGAGAAACCGTCCCATTTGTCTCAAAAGTCTCATTGTCCTGTGATAGGCTGAGGTTTGAGATTGCATTGGCCGGCGCAGACCCTTGGGCCTGCGATTCTGGGGCGGGGTGGCCAGACAGAGCCAGACAGAGAACGCAAGATTTACGGAACGAAGCCTAGCGAGTCTTTAGAATCAACGTTTCTAATAATTGGGGGCCTGGGTAGGGGGGCGGGACTTCAGTCCCGCCTTAAAGCGACCCCTCACCCGCCCTCTTACCTCGGGCACCCTCTCCCCGCTTGCGGGGAGAGGGTGGCGAGCGGAGCGAACCGGGTGAGGGGTTTAATGGCGGAGTTGAAGCACCGCCCCCTGAAATTAAGGAGACTTCGCTCCCTATCACGACGGCGCCACAAAATTTACGGAACGAAGCCTATTGATAGCTGAAAACAAAGGAAGATTAGAAACGTCTAATGGCTAGGCTGCATCTTAGCCTAAGTGGGCGGTATTAGAGGGATGGGCGCTCCGCCGGTTCTAGGAAGACGATGAGTGAAATGGTCAATCACGCCAATCCGCTGCTTGACGCGCTTCGCCGCCCGATGCGAAGCTTGCGCATTTCGGTGACCGACCGCTGCAATCTGCGGTGCCACTACTGTATGCCCGAGGACGACTATGCCTGGGTAGAGCGCGATGAAATCCTGACGTTTGAGGAAATCTCTGCGTTGGTGGGGATTTTCACTGAGTTGGGAGTTCGCCGCTTGCGGCTTACGGGCGGCGAGCCTCTGCTGCGCCATAACCTCGGCGAGCTTGTAGCAATGCTGGTCAAGAACCCGCTCGTCGAGGACCTTGCCCTCACCACCAACGGAGTGCTGCTTGCCCGCAAGGCGCGTCCGTTGCGCGAAGCCGGCTTGCGGCGGGTCACAGTGAGCCTGGACACGTTACGCCGAGACCGTTTTCAAACGCTGGCAAGAAGTTCAACCCATCCGGCTGTGCTTGAGGGCATTGATGAGGCGGTTCGCGTGGGGTTTGAGAGTGTCAAGCTGAATATGGTTGTTATCCGGGGTTTTAATGACGATGAAATCCCGGAGATGCTCGAGTTCGGCCGCCGCAAGGGCGCCGAGCTCCGCTTTATCGAGTATATGGACGTTGGCGGCGCCACACGCTGGACCCCGGAGCGCGTCATGACTCGCGCGGAGATTTTGGCCGCAATCGAGCAGTCCTTTGGCGCGGTTTCGCCTGTTCATGAGCGCGCGCCGGTGAACGGAGAAGGCAAGTTTAAGGCGCCGGCGGAGCGATTCAGATTGGCCGATGGCGCGACGTTTGGCGTCATCTCTTCCACGAGCGAGCCTTTTTGCGGCACGTGCGACCGGAGCCGGCTTACCACCGATGGCGTCTGGTTTCTCTGCCTGTACGCTGCGAGAGGGATCGACCTCAAATCCCTGTTGCGGCGCGGAGAGCCGGAAATTGGGCGCATCATCCAGGAAGCGTGGCGCGCACGCACGGACAGGGGCGCGGAGGAGCGCAAGCTCTTGCTGTCACGCGGCGCGCTCTTCCAGGTGGAGGAGCTGCGTAAGGACCTTCACCGCGAGATGCACACGCGAGGGGGTTGATCGCAGGCGCCGCGCCGCCGGTATTTAAGCGGTGTGAGACGGTTGCGACATTGAGCAGAGTGTGAAGATTGTTTTTCATTGTCGTGCTGATTTTTGAGCAGCCCGTCAGAGCCTGGAAACCGCAAACTTATGCCAGATCGATATTTCAACCGGCAAGAAGCCGAAGAGATCCTCCCTGTGGTCGGGAAGTCGCTCGAAGAGGCCAGGAAACAGAAGCAGTTTCTGGACAGCCTGGATGAAGACCTCTCGCAGGCTTCGGCCCGGATCATGATGCTTGGCGGATCGGTTCCGCCCTACCAGGAGCTGCTCCGCAAAAAAGGTGAAAGGCAGCGGTTCGTGGAGCGACTCGAAGAAGTTGTGAACCAGATCCAGGAGATGGGCTGCGTGGTGAAAGACCTGGAGATGGGCCTCATCGATTTTCCGTCTCTGCGTGACGGCCAGGAAGTTTACCTCTGCTGGAAGCTGGGCGAGAAGCGGATCGAATTCTGGCACAGCACGGAAGAAGGTTTTGCCGGCCGCAAGCCTCTCGATGGCGGCCCGGCGGATGAGGCTGCGCCCGGCAGTTCCAGCATTCAGTGAGATGGCAGGCCCGTAGCGCCGGCATCTTGCCGGCAAGCCCGGAGGGGCCGCCGGGAGGGCGGCGCTGCAGGTAAATTAGCCGTGCGTCTCGGCGTGGTGGCGGACGTCAACGCCGTCGACGAGGAAGAGGACGTCTTCCGCGATGTTCGTGGCGTGGTCGGCGATGCGCTCGAGATTACGCGCCACGAAGATCAGGTCCAGTCCCTGGTGAATCCGGTCCGGATTTTCCTCCATGTACCGGGTGAGCTCGCTGTAAATTCCGGTCCGCAAATCGTCCACCGCGTCGTCCGAAACCAGCACGTTGCGGGCGAGCCCGGCGTCCTTTTTCACGAATGAGTCGAGGCTCTTCCGCACCATCGACTCGACCAGGTTCGCCATATACGGGATGTCAATCAGCGCGTTGACGGTTGATTCGTGCATCAGGCAGACGGCCCTCTCGGCGATGTTATAGGCCAGGTCGCCCATCCGCTCGAGGTCGTTGTTGATCTTGATGGCGGAGGTGATGAGCCGCAGGTCGGTGGCCACGGGCTGCTCGAGGGCCAGCAGCCGGACGGCCATCTCATCAATCTCAATCTGCATTTGATTCACCCGCGCCTCGTTTTTGAATACGAGCTGGGCCAGGCTTTCATCCTTTTCGACCAGCGCGTGAACGCTGCGGTAGATGGCGGACTCCACCAGTCCGCTCATCTCGAGAAGATGTTTGCGAAGCCCGTCCAGTTCTTCTTCAAAATGGCGCAACCGCGTTTCCTCCTCAAACCAGCTTTGCCGGAAATCCTGGCGCTAACCGAACCGCCCGGTGATGTAATCCTCCGTTTCTTTCCGGGCAGGCTTCTTGAATATAACATTGGTCTCATTAAATTCGATGAGCGCGCCCAGCAGAAAGAAGCCTGTATATTTTGAGACGCGGGCGGCTTGCTGCATATTGTGAGTCACAATAATGATGGTGCAATGCTCCTTCAAGGTGAACAGCAAATCCTCAATCTTCGCCGTAGCGATGGGGTCAAGCGCGGAGCAAGGCTCATCCAGCAGCAGCGCCTCCGGGTTCACGGCCAGCGCGCGCGCGATGCAGAGCCTCTGCTGCTGGCCGCCGGAAAGCGCGTAAGCGGATTTGTTGAGCTTATCCTTCACTTCGTCCCAGAGCGCGGCGCGCCGGAGGCTGGCTTCCACCGCGTCAGAAAGAGCCGTGCCGTGCGCTCCGCCGTTGACGCGCAGGCCGTAGGCCACGTTATCGAAAATCGTTTTCGGGAAGGGATTGGGCTTTTGAAAAACCATGCCCACGCGCCGCCTCAGACCCACCAGGTCCATCGAGAAGATGTCTTCCCCGTCAAGCAGAATGACGCCCTCGGCGCGGGTGTGCCGGACGGTTTCAGACATCCGGTTCAAGGTTCGCAGGAAGGTTGACTTTCCGCAGCCCGAAGGGCCAATAAGGGCGGTGATGTCCTTCTCCTGAATCTTAAGCGAGACGTTGTGAAGAGCCTGAAAGACGCCGTAATAGAAGTCCAGTTGTGACACCGCGAACTTTACCGCCGCGGCCGCCGGCGCTACCGTCTCGACGTCACTCTTTTCTTCGCTTCTCATGGTTGAAAGTTTTGTGGCTGCGCCCGTCATTATATTTTATCCCCGCAAGTACGATCGCCGCCGCGAAAGGATCATGTGCGCCCCAATGTTAACAAGAAGCACCAGCGCCAGCAAGACGAAGCCCGCCGCCCACGCCTGCTGGTGCCAGCTCTTGTAAGCCGAAATGGCATAGGTATAAATCATAACCGGGAGCGAGGCGGTGGGCTGGCCGAACCCGGAGCTCCAGAACTGGTTATTGAAACTGGTAAAGAGCAAAGGCGCGGTCTCGCCCGCCACACGCGCCAAGCTCAAAAGAATTCCGGTGACGATTCCGGTTAAGGCTGCGGGGACCACCACTGTGGCCACGCCGCGCCACCGGCTCGCGCCGAGCGCCAGCGCGCCCTCCAGCATACTGCCCGGAACCCCCCGGATAAAATCTTCTGTGCTTCGAACGATGATCGGAATCAGCATCACGCCCAGCGCCAGGCCGCCGGCCAACGCCGAAAAGTGGCGCATCGGAACCACCACAATGGTATAGATGAAGATGCCCATCACGATCGACGGGACCCCGTTCAGCAGGTCGGCGACATAGCGCACCATGAAGGGGACCGTCTTTCCCCCAAACTCTGCAAGGTAGACTCCCGCCAGCAACCCAACCGGAATGCCGGTCAGCGAAGCGATGAGCAGCATCTTGGCGCTGCCGAGGATCGCATTGGCCATGCCGCCGCCCGGCTCACCCACGGGCTTGGGCAGCTCGGTCAGGAACGCCCAGTTGAGATAGCGCGCTCCGTTCCAAGCGAGATAACCCAGGATCAAAACAAGCGTGGAAACGGTGATCAACGCGCAGAGGCCGACGAGGACCATCATCACGATGTTCACCGATTTCCGCCAAGTGAGCCGGAAGTCCATCAATGGGCCGTCCCCCGTCCTTCGGTGGCGAGAATAAGCAGCCGGGCAAGACCATTCAAAATGATGGTTAGGAAAAACAGCGCCAGGCCTAGTTCAATCAAGGACTGCAAATAGAGGGGTCCGGTCGCTTCGGTAAATTGGTCGGCGATGACGGATGCAATCGAGTAGCCCGGCGAAAACAGGGAAGCGCTGATGACAGGCGTACTTCCGATCACCATCGTAACCGCCATGGTTTCACCGAGCGCCCTTGCCAGCGCCAGGAAAACGGACCCCATAATGCCTGCGCGCGCATACGGAGTTACAACCTGCCACGTTGATTCCCATTGCGTGGCCCCGAGGGAAAGAGCCGCCTCGCGCTGCTCGTTGGGCACGGCCAGCAGCGCCTCGCGGGAGATTGAAATAATGAAGGGCACAATCATGATGGCCAGTACAACCCCGGCGGCGAGAAGGCCTACGCCGTAGATCGGGCCGGCGAAGATGGGCAGAAACCCCAGACGTTTCTGCAGGAACGGGTCAACCACGTCCCGCAGCAGCGGGATCACGGTGAAGATCCCAAGCAAACCATAGATCACACTGGGGACGGCCGCTAGCAGCTCCACCACAAAGGTCAGCGAATCCGAGAGGCGCGCGGGCGCGAACTCCGCCAGGAAAATTGCGCCCCCGACACCCAGGGGCACTGCAAGAACCAGCGCGATGGCGGATGTCACGACCGTGCCGTAGATGAAGGTGAGCGCGCCAAAATGGCCGAAGACGGGGTCCCAAACACGCGCGGTTAAAAATCCCCAGCCAAACTGGCGCCGTGGCAGCGCAGACTTTGTGTAGAGCTCATAGACCAGCAGGATCGTGATGAGGAGAATGACCAGAGCGAAGATCAGGGTCACGAGATGGGCAATCTCGTCCCCACTCTGTAGCCTCTTCAAAAAAGCGCGCGCCCGTCCGGGCATTTCCGGGCGGGCGCTGCGGGGGGTCGGATGGGCCAGGGTCGCCATGCTATTGTTGCGTTTTTCAAATACGTTTACTTGTAGCGCCGCCCTTTAGGGCGGCATGTGCCGGGCGTAAAGCCCGGCGCCACAATCAAAGAATGCGCGCCGAATAAGTCATCGCAATTTCCGAACGCAACACTATTGAATGTCTGAAATCTGCTTCATCTCCATGTCGATCACCGGTTGTGGAAGGGGCGCGTAGGAAAGCTGTTCAACCGATTTCTGGCCGTCGGTCAACATCCAGTGCAGGAAGTCCTTGATGTCGTCCCGCTTGGCTGGGTCCTGAATCGCCACCGGTACCAGCAGGTAGGTGAAGGTGCTGATGGGATAGGCGTCCTTGCCCGGCGGGTTGGTAATCGAGACGCGGATATCCTGTTGCAAGGCGTCAGCGTAGGCTGAAGCGGCGCCGGTCACACTGTCAAGCGTGGCTTCGATAAAAGCGCCCGCAGCGTTCTCCACCTGGCCGTATAGCAGGTGGTTCTGGAGCGCATAAGTGAGCTCGACATAGCCAATAGAATCGGGCGTCTGCTCAACCAGCCCGGTGACTCCTTCGCTGCCTTTTCCACCCAGTCCGGCTGGCCAGTTCACGGCGGTATTGCTACCCACTTTTGCCTTCCATTCCGGACTTACTTTGGAGAGATAATCGGTCCACACAAATGTTGTGCCGCTGCCGTCCGAGCGGTGAACCACAATGATCTTCTGGCTAGGAAGCTTGACGCCGGGATTCGCCTTCGCAATCTCCGGAGCGTTCCAGTTGGTAATCGTTCCCAGGTAAATTCCCGCCAAGGCAGCGGGCGTGAACTTCAGCGAGGCGGTGATGCCGGGCAGGTTATAGGTCGGCACCACAGCCCCTAAAACCGTGGGGAACTGTAACACTTTCACCTTGAAGGTACCCAGCAAATCGTTGTTCAAAGGCATGTCCGAGGCCCCGATATCCACTGTGCCCGTCCGAAGCTGCTGGATTCCACCCCCGGACCCGATTGAAGCGTAGTTAAACTCGACCTTGGGGTGAATCTCGTGGTACTGGCTAAACCACTTTGAATAGATGGGATAACCCAGCGTCGATCCGGCTGCATTAATCAGGAGCTGTCCGCTCGGGTTGCTGCTGCAACTGGCGAGCCATAGACTTGCAAAAACGATGGCAAGCACCCACACGAATGGCCTGTTTCTTTTTGATATCTTCACCAACGCGACTCCTGTAATGGATTCAAAACAATAGACTGAACCCCAATTGTTACAGGGAGGTTAAGAAGTAGTGAACTTTGATAGAGGTCATGACAGAGCGGTTGTACCGGCGGCCTCTGGCCGCCGGTCTTTACCATTTAAAAGGCGGCGGCCAGAGGCCGCCGCCACAACCGCATGGGCCGGGCTGCAACGGGTTTACGAAGTTTATCAGTTGCTTCCTTTTGCCGCTGGAACCTGGAGCACGGGCCTGCGGCGGCGAGACTCAAGGAAGGTGACAAGATCATCCAACTGCTGCTGGGTAATATTGCCGTTGTAGGAGGGCATGTTGGTGGCGCCGCTATAGATGCGAGTGGTGATTTGGGCGGCGTTCATGCGGTCTCCGGCGTAGGTAAGGTCGGGGCCGCGCAGCCCGCCGTATCCGGCGATGGCGTGGCAATACTCGCATCCTTTGTCATGGAAGACAACCGCGCCCGCCGCAATCGCGCCGCTTGACGTTCCCACCACCGCAGCCGGGAGTGGTTCTGCATCCATGCGCGGCGACCACGGGGCCACGTGTCCCTTCACGCCGAAAAAGGCGATCATGAACACCACGAAGGCCACCACCACGAAGGACCACGGCCGCTTGAAGGGGCTGCGCTCCCCTTTGCTGGCCACGAGTGGGAGCAGAATGAGCGCAACGATCAGAAGCATGGGGCCAAGGATGATCACGTAGGACTCGGACCATCGCGGCAGCATGGCCAGCAGGGCGAAGTACCACAGGAAGTACCAGTCCGGCCGCGGCGATGCTTGAATGATGCTGGGATCGGGAGGCCTGCCGAGCGCCGGCGGACCGATGATCACCGCGAGCGCCACCACCGAGGCGATCACGATCAAGCCGAACACGGCGTCACGCCAGGCGGCGTCCGGCCAGAACGGGATGCCCTCACGATGAACCAACTCGTCGTACCACTTGCGATAGGTCTTGGGATCGACCACGCGGCCCATCTTCGGAGGCTCGGAAATGCCGTTGCGGATGACAAGATAGAGGTGGAAGCCGATAAAGAAGAAGATCAAGGCAGGGATGAAGAATACATGGAGGGCGAAAAAGCGGCTGAGCGTGGCGCCCCCCGCCGTGTCTCCGGCGAGGATGAAGTGTCCAAGCCAGTTGCCGATGAAGGGCGTGCGTCCGGCCTGCTGCGCGGCAATCACTACCGACCAGAAGCCCGTCTGGTCCCAACTCAGAAGCTGGCCGGTGAAGGCCATGCCCAGCACCAGAAGCAGAAGGATGGCGCCCGTGATCCAACCCATCTGGCGCGGGTATTTATAAGCGCCGAAAAGGTAAACGCGGATGGCGTGGATACCGATCAGGATGACCATCGCCGAGGCGCCGTAATAGTGGATGCCGCGCACGATGTGCCCGAAGCGGGCGCTGTTGATAAAACTCAGCGTGTGGTAAGCCTCACCCGCCGAAGGCACGTAGGCGCTCGATAGGGCGACGCCGGTGACCACCTGCACGATAAAAACCAGCAGCGTGGCGCTGCCGAGCACGTAGAACCACGCCGATTTCCTGGCGTGCGGCACCGGGTGTTTGGCGAGCGGGATCAGCCAGCCAGAGACGCCGGTAACGTCGTCAAACCAGTTCCACACGAACTTTACAAGCCGCATGGGCCGCATGGGATCTCCTTGCCTAAATGCAGTGCCAAGTGACGAGTGATGAGTGATGAGATCAAATCACCCGCTCCGTCTTGCCGCCGCGCTGCATTGCAACATCGTAAAACCTTATTTTTTTAGCAAGATTTCTGGAGCCTGTCATTCTGAGCCGATTCGCTCCTCTTCGAATCGCTCTGAGCGCAGCGAAGAGGCTCACGGTAAACTCCGCGAAGAATCTGCTTCTCTTCGGCTCCCGATTCACGGCTGTAGAGTCTGTGTGACAACTCTTCGGGAAGCCGCGTAGCGCCGCCCTTCAGGGCGGCAAATGCAAGAAAACGGGTGTGCCGGGCTGAAGCCCGGCGCTACAAATGCGGGTTGTCACACAGCCGCTACAGCCGCAGTTCTCACACAAACCCTAAAGGGCGCCGCTACCTGCAGTCTGGACGTTAGGCGTTTTTCAGCCTCGCGGCCGTCAACGCAGGTTCCGGTTGGAAAAAGGCGCTGGTTTTGTCACAATTCAAAGTTGCGTTCACTCAATGAGGATTCCCGGTTGAAGGGGTCGTGAGGCGCGCTGAACTCTGCGCCGCCCAGGCCGCATTCTTCCCGCCGGGCCAGGAACCATGCAAATTCACAAGGTAGGCATCACCTCGAAGCCGCGCAAAACCGAAATCCGGCACATCGTGCCGCCGCTTGCCGCCTGGCTCCGCGAGCGCGGCCTTGAAGTGCTCATGGACAAGGAAACGGGCGCGAACATTGAAGCCTCCGAGCCGTGCCTCAGCCGCAACGAAGTCGTTGCCAGCGCGGACTTGGTGGTGGTGCTCGGCGGCGACGGCACGCTGCTCGCCACGGCGCGGGCCGTGGGCGAGAAGCCCGTGCCGGTGCTGGCGGTGAATCTTGGCGCGCTTGGGTTTCTCACGGTCATTACACTCGCGGAACTCTATCCAACGCTTGAATTGGTGCTGGCCGGCGCCTTTAAAACTGAGCGCCGGGTGCGGATTGAATCGGAAGTGCGCCGCAACGGCGCCGTGGCGTCCTCCTTCGTGGCGTTGAACGACGTGGTGCTCAACAAAGGCGCCATCGCGCGGGTGCTCGATTTCGACGTGTGGGCGGACGGCCGCTTCATCTCAACCTATAAATCAGACGGTTTGATCATTTCGACGCCCACCGGCTCCACCGCCTACTCGCTAGCCGCCGGGGGTCCGGTGGTGGTTCCCGCGGTCAACGCGTTCATCGTGACCCCCATCTGCGCGCACACGCTCACCAACCGCGCCATTGTTTTGCCAGACAGCATGACGCTTGAAGTCGCCATGAAGAGCCACCTGGAAAGCGTTTACCTTACGATTGACGGGCAAGTGGCCATTGCCTTACGCAGCGACGACCGCGTGTGCGTGCGGAGGTCCGGCTCCTTCGTCACGCTGATCCAGCCGCCTGAGAAGACCTATTTCGAGGTCTTACGCCAGAAACTGAAGTGGGGAGAGCGGTGAGACGCAAGAAATAGATGTTATCCTTGAGATCAAGCCGGGTATGACGCGCGCGATGAGCTGGTTTACTCTGCCTCGAAAGCCGGAAGCCGAAGTCATGGAGCAACGTGACGGTGTGGAGGCTTACGCCTCGGCCGCGTCGCAGGCGCATCTCGATGCTCTCGATGACGCCTTTGTGGACCGCGTCTTGTCGCTCGGAATCCAGAAAGGATTCGCGCTTGATGTTGGAACCGGGCCCGGGCAGATCCCGCTGAAGATTGCCCGCCGCTGCTCCAGGCTTCATCTGGTGGGCCTCGACCGCTCCGCCGCCATGCTTCGAATGGCCCGCGAAACCGCGCTCAAGAGCGGCCTGGGTGATTGCGTGGAGTTCATGCTGGCGGACGCTTCCCGGCTTTGTTTTCCTGCGGCGTCGTTTGATCTGGTCATTTCGAATTCCCTGCTTCATCATTTGAACAATCCCGTGCAAGCGTTCAACGAAATGGCCAGAGTCACCAAACCGGGCGGAAAAATCCTGGTGCGCGACCTGCGCCGGCCTTCGCGCCTGGCCTTCGCGGCCCACGTCGCGTGGCACGGCCGCCATTACTCGGGCCGGATGAAGGCGCTCTGTGAGGATTCGGTGCGCGCCGCTTATACGCCCGCCGAGCTTCGGGAGTTGGCGCAAAAAGCCGGACTGGAATCAGCGCGTCTCTTTCTTGAGGGCGGCGCCCACATGGGAATCGAAAATACGGCGAGAGGGACGGGCACGATATGAAACCAACTTTCAGAACATTCAGCGCGGCTCTCTGCGTGGCGCTTTTCTGTGTGTTAGGGAGCGGGCAGCTTTCCGCCAGCGAAAAAACCCCGGACGCTTATACCATCCAGTTGCCGCCTCAGCCCAATTATTCCGGCTTCGAGTGGCTGGTCGGCGATTGGACCGGCAAGACAATTGGCAAAGGTCCGCAGGGCGAAGTGCTGCTCTCGGTGGCTTACGAGCTGGGGAAGCGGTTTATGATCTTTCGTGAGGAGGTTTCCCTTCCCGCCACCAAAGCGGCGCCCTCGTCCCACGAAAGTTTGATGGGCATTCTCAGCGTCAACGCCGGCGGCGGCTTTGAGATGAACTTATACTCATCGAGCGGCTTCGTCTCACACTATTTCGTCACGGCGCGTCACGGTGAGATCGACTTTCTTCCGGACGGAGGCTCGCTTCCACCACCGGGATGGCTCTTCCGGCGCGTCTTCCGGCATACCAACCCTGAGCAGTGCGTGGAGAGTGTGGCCGTGGCGCCGCCTCAGCAGGCCTTCTTTAACTATTACACCGCCAACCTTTCCCGCGTGACGCCCGCCACGGCGGCGAGCGCCGCGTCCAATAGCCAGCCAAAACAGAAAAAGAATGAAACTAGTGAGATCAGTGAAAGGAATGAGAAATCTGACGAGCGGTGACCGTCGAGGAAAAAGCTTTCAGAAAATGCTGGAGGGGGGAGTTGAACCCCCACGCTGTTTTGCAGCGCCAGATTTTGAGTCTGGTGCGTCTGCCAATTCCGCCACTCCAGCGCATAAGTTGCAAGCCATTTGACGCCTGGCGAGCCTGGGATTCATTGTATAGCATTCCGCTGATTCTACGCCACCGAGGCCGCCGCCGGGTGTAGCGGCGGGTTTACCCCGCCATATTGTGGCGGCATAAAGCCGCCTCTACGCCAAACTGACCACTACCCGCCGCCGGCGCTATCCGGGCGGCCAGTGGAACGCGCGGCCCCCGAGCAAGTGCGCGTGAAGATGAAAAACCGTCTGGCCCGCTCCCGCGCCGTTATTGATCACCGCGCGATAACCCGCTTCGAGCTTCCGCTCGCGCGCAAGGTTCGCCGCGATGGCGAGCAGATGGCCCACCAGACCCTCATCGGCAGCAGTCACCTCCGCGAGAGATGCGACGTGCCGCTTCGGAATCACCAGGATGTGCACGGGCGCTTCGGGACGAATGTCTTCGAAGGCCAGCGCCGTTTCATCTTCAAACACAATCTTGGCCGGAATCTCCCGCTGAAGAATGCGGCAAAAAATGCAGTCGGTCATGATGTCTCAGACCTCCACTTCGCGGTACGCAGTCACAGCCGTTACCGCCGCGCTGCCGGTCATCACCCATCTCAAGCTTTTCAATTCAGCCTGACCACATAGGTCTCAGTCACAAGGCCGGCCTGCTTCAAATCGGCCGCCAGCATCTCAGCCGTCGCCTCGCTGCTCAGATTGCCGGCGCGGACGCGATAGAGAAGCCCTTCTTGCGGGCTGTTATAAGTTTGGACCAGCACCGGGCCGAAGTGCGGTTCGATCAGAGCCTTCAACCGCGTGGCGTTATTCTCATCCCGGAATGCCCCCACCTGGACCGCGTAGACGCCGGGCGCGGCGCTGGGACCATAGACCACATCCGGGTTTTGAATCTCAAGCTCGACGTGGGCTGTGCCTGCGCCCGCCATACCCACAGCCTTTGCCGCGGCGTAAGAAAGATCGATGATGCGGCCGCGAATGAACGGACCGCGGTCGTTGATGCGCACGTCCACCGACCTGCCGTTATCGAGATCGTGCACCCGCACGCGCGTGTTGAAAGGGAGCGTGCGGTGCGCCGCCGTCATTGCATACATATTGTAAATCTCACCGTCGGCCGTGGCGCGGCCTTGATAGGGATAGCCGTACCAGGAAGCGATGCCGTGCAAGTCGCCCTGTGTGACCGGTACGGTTGGCGGCGCTCCTTCGCGTGTTTTCGCGGCGCCGGGAGCGGTGGGCAGACGCATCACCACATGGCCCCGGTGATGACAGCCGGTGAGCAATGCGAGCACGCACGCAATAGCGCCGGCGCGGCACAGCGATGGCTTGAGAGATTGCCAGGCCATAAGACAAGCAGGACAAGAAGAATGTTCGATTGTATAACCTTTGCCTTGAGAGTCAACAGCGCCAATGCCCCCAACCGGGTAGTGGGTCAGTTCGAAAGTCGGGGTTATGGGCCGTAGGGGACGCTCGCCAATTGAGTTCAAGTTCGGCTCAGATCATCAAAAGGCTGGCGGTTCATACTGTACAATAAAAAGGCATAAACATGGAAACCAAAGCGAACTTGCCT
>JBOGJY010000041.1:0-5245 GCA_050745325.1 Terriglobia bacterium | reverse complement strand
GGTCTTGACTATTAAAAACCGGCGGCCAGAGGCCGCCGCTACAACTGCGGTTGTCACGCACTTTAGATAAACGTCTGCGGCGTTTGAATTGTAACAGAGGTTTACAACCGGGAAGCATGAAATGGACTGGACAGCGGATCATCGCCAGCCTGGAGGAGAGTCTAGTTCCTGAGGCTCACCGGCTCCCCGCTGCCCCGTCTTCGTGCCGCGCTAGCACCTGGATCAGACGTCCCTGGCCGGGATGTCCAATCCTTAATACTACCTATTTTGTTATTATAAAAACAGGTTGTATGTTGCAAATGCAACATAGTTGAATTTTGGGTAGTGACTCAGTTTGATGTAGAGGCGGCTTTATGCCGCCATAGTATGGCGGGGTAAACCCGCCTCTACATCAAACTGAGTCACTACCGAATTTTTTGCTTACGAGGGATCCCGCGGACTCCTCGTTTGATCGTGAAGGATAACATTCACCAGCGAGCTGCGGACGTGCAAGCCGCCGTTATACTCAATAAAGCCCATCTTCTTGAACTTATTCATGAAGGAACTGACACGGGAGCGGTCCGCGCCAATCATCCTGGCCAACGTTTCCTGACTGACCTTGGTCATCACCCGGCGCTCTTCAGTATCTTTGCCCAAATGGGCTAATAGCAAGAGCACGCGAGCCAGCCGTTTTTCGGCCGGATTGAAGAGCTGGTCGACAAGATCTTCCTGGACGCGCCTGCTACGCGAAACCAGATGAAGGATGAAAAGCTCGGAAAATCCGGGCTCCCGCCGGATCAACTGCAAAACCGAATGTTTCTCCAAGCGCAGGACACGCGTGCTCCCCATCGCCGAGGCTGTCATCATATAATTCAGTTGCCCGCTCGCCAGGCAGATCTCGCCGAAAAAAAGACCGCGCTCCAGAATACCAATCACAGCCTCCTTCCCATGCTTTGAGACCACCGAGAGTTGGACCGCGCCCTTCTGGATATAAAACACCGCGTTGGCGGGTTCTCCTTGCGAAAAAATCACTTGTTTGTTGCGTAGTTCGAGGACAGACTTGCCGCTTGTTATCTTTGCCAGCAAAGCCGCCTGATCCAACGGGGCCGTTCTTTTCTGCGCCATGCCTAGCCCTAACTTTCCTCCCCCGTTGGTCCGCCGTCTCACCCTAGCTAACCTTAGAAGCCCAACTGGCCGCAGGGCAATAGCACTTTGGTACCGGGGCTAGCAGTGGCTTACCCGTGACCAAAATGAGTGCGGCCTCCCGCTCCTAAGTCTTATTCACTTAGGGTAATATGCGACTGTTTATTAGATATTTTTAATCTCCCCTCCCTTGGTCAATTATTAGAAACGTTGATTCTAAAGACTCGCTAGGCTTCGTTCCGCGAATTTTTGTGTTGTGATCCTCTTGTCCCAGCCACTATGTTCTAATCTTCTAATCTTCGGAGCGCCCGTCTTGTAGCGCCGGGTTCGTCTTTTAACCCTGCGGCCCTTCAGCGGCCCCAACAAAAAACCACAGCGCTTGAAATACGAACGCTGCGCCACAAATATTCTACCTTATCCCTTAGAGACGAATGAGATAAATGGGACAAATGAGGCAATTCTTCCCAAATCCCTCGGAACGCGTCGCATTCCGGGTTCGAACGCCACTCACGCCAATAAATCGTATTGCGGCTGGCCCATAGATTGATCAGGGATGCTTTTTCTCAAGCTGGCTCAACCGATTTTCTTTTTGAGTAGCCAAATCGAGAGCGTAGGCCTGGATCAGACTGGAGTCATCATTGAAATTGCCGAGGAGATGGGTAAGCTGCATGGCCATCTCTTCCTGGTCATTGTCATAGGCGATTTCCGTGAGATCGTATATTTCGTCCGCCAACTCTTCGGTCTGGGCCGAGAGCGTCATGGTGACGACCAGATTTTCCGGCCGCTGCTGAAAATCCTGAAGTGTTTTCTTCAGATCAATCACGGTCTGCTGCCGGTCTTTGATTTTACGGCGGCCGAGCGCCTGCCCTTTTTCGTCAAACAGCGGCAGCTTCATCTTGGACATGCGCTCGAACGCGTCATTGACCTGGTTCACATCTTCGCCAAACGTTTTGAGAAACGGCGGCAGATTTGAAGCCGTCAACTGCTCAATACTAGCTTGTGCTCCGAATCCAACTGAGGCCGCGCACAAGGCCGAGGTGAGAAGTAACGTGATTACAAGTTTCATTTTCATGCCTCTCGATCTCATTCCAGTCTAAACCATGCCCGATCACTGCGGACGATGCTCCCCCCAAAATAACGTGTCGGGTTTTTACCTTAGATTTTCGTCTTAATCACCGGATTGCCGGCCTTTATACCTCGTCCTAGAATTGTGCTTGCAAGCTTTGCATTGCACACGCCGGTTGAGTGGCGCCGAGGGGAACCCGCGTCGGCCCAATGCCGCAACGCCTAATGCCAGGAGGTTCCTCATGCCGAACCCAAAAGCAACAGAAATCAAATTGATCGCCTTCATCGTTATTCTGGTGAGCGCGAGCGCGATGGCATTTGCCCAATTCAGGGCGGGAGTGCAAGGAACGGTGACGGATTCTACGGGCGGAGTTGTTCCCGGCGCCGTGGTCACACTTCGCAACAATGCCACGAGCGCCGTCCATGCAACCACGACCGATGGCAAAGGGTATTACAACTTTTCCTTTCTCCCGGCGGGTGACTATACGCTCACCGCGGCAAAACCGAACTTCAGCACGGCTTCCCGGAACAATGTGCGGGTGAGCGCGGAGCAGGTGCAAGGCGTGGACCTGACCCTTAACCCCGGCCAGAGCGCGCAGACGGTCACCGTGACCGGCGTCACAACGCCCGCTTTCCAAACCGAAAGCGCGAGCATCGCGGGGGAGATCACCAACCACCAGATCACTTCCCTGCCCCAAGTCGGGCGCGACCCCTATGAATTGCTGCGCCTCGCGCCGGGCGTATTCGGAGACGGCGCGCGCAACGGGTCCGGCCTCTCCGTGGCGCTTCCCAACACGACGGGGCCGGGCGGCTCCAATCTGAGCATTTTCCAAGTGGAGAACCAGGTCCCGGTGGTGTCAAACGGGCAGCGGCTCTCCGAAAACAATTACATTGTTGACGGGGTCAGCGCCAATAGCCTTACGTGGGGCGGAGCGGCCGTCATTACGCCGAACCAGGAGTCGGTTGATGAAATTCACGTCTCCTCCACCAGCTATTCGGCGGAAGACGGGCGAAACTCCGGCGCGCAAATTGAGACGGTCACCAAGAGCGGCGCCAATCAATTCCACGGCAGCGGTGTTTTTCTTTTTCAGCGCCCCGGCCTCGACGCTTATAACTCCTGGGGCGGCCCGTTCGGCGCGCCACCCACTCGCGTGGATGACCGCTATAACCAGTTTGGAGGCAGTTTCGGAGGACCCATTCGAAAAAACAAACTCTTCTTTTTTGCCTCCTACGAAGGCCTTCGGGATAATTCCACCAATTTCGAAAACGCGTTTATGGTGACGCCGCAATTTATTCAGACCGTCGTAAGCCAGCGGCCCGGAAGCGTTATGGCCAAAGTCTTCGGCCAGCCCGGTATTGCGCCGCGCCTGGTGCAAACGCTCAGCGCCCCGTGCCCAAGCGGCTTCAAGGCCGGGACGTGCCAGCAGGTTAGCGGTGGACTCGACATTGGCTCTCTCACGGGAGGAATAGGCTCCTACGTGGATAACACGAAGGACCCTATCGGAGGCGGTCTTGACGGAGTTCCCGACATCGAATATGGACAGTTCTCGCTTCCCCAGCAGAACGTGGGCAATCAATACGACCTGCGCGTTGATTTCACGCCTGACGCCAAAGATACACTGACGGGCAGCGCGTACGTCACCACGCTGAAAACCCTGGCCAGCGACCCCGCCACTGACGGCCAGCCCATCGCGGACGTGCGAAATACTCCCATGAACACCGTGGCCATGCTGGCTTACAACCGGACGATCTCACCCACCACGCTCAATATCGCCCGTTTCAACGTGACGCGCTATGCTTACAACCAACTTCAGGCCAGCGCGGGGACAAACTGGGGCGTGCCCCGGCTCGACGTGCAAAACCTGGCGAACAATACCCTTTCCGACATCCAATTCGGAGCGCCCCAGGGAAACACGACGCCGGGCATCTTTGCCGAAAACACGTTTGAGTTCAACGACAAGCTGAGCAAGATCGCCGGAAATCACGATATTGAGCTGGGAGCGCAAATCATCCGCGACCAGGATAACAACAATTTGCTTGGCGGCGCCCGGCCTGTCTATTCCTTTCAAGGCCTCTGGAACCTCGCCAACAGCGCCCCGGTGTATGAGGGCATCAACGGAAATCCCGTTACCGGAGGGCCTCCTCAGACTCAGGTCTATTTACGGACCGGGGACTTCGCGCTATTCGGTCAGGACGGTTGGAAGGCAAAGCCCGATCTCACCTTGACGTTTGGCCTGCGCTGGGAATATTTCACGCCGATGACGGAAGCCAACGGCTTAGTCCCTAATTTGCAGTTTGGTTCGGAGGGACTGCTCAACGCCAAGATGGTTCTCTCCAACCGCCTTTATAATTCCGACTATCATAACTTTGGGCCGCGCTTTGGTTTTGCCTATAATCCCACGTCACATCACAACCTGGTCATTCGCGGCGGATTCGGGATTTACGAGGACCGGATTCCAGACGTGATGTTCAACAACATCCAGACCGATCCCCCGTTGGTTGCGAATTATGGCCTGTGCTGCGGCAATGCCGCTAGTCCTTTTGCCAAAGGACAAATTCTATTCGAGATGGGCGCCAACGGCTCGCCCCTCAATTACCCGGTGAACCCAGCTCTTGCCGTCGGAATCGATCCTGTAACCGGAACGCCGAAGGGCGCCAGTGTCCAGATCTGGGGCGCGCAGCCGGGCACGGTGAATCCCTTCGTCGAGGTTTATTCGTTCGACGCGCAATACAAACTGCGGGGTAACTGGGTGGCGTCGCTTGGTTATCAGGGCAGCGCCGCCCATCATCTCACGCGGCTCGTCAATCAAAATTACCTTTATCCGCTTCCCAAACCTACGCCGTTTAACGCTATTTACCTGCCTCAGACAGACGTCAATTCGAACTTCAACGCCTTGAACGCCAGCCTCGACCACACGTTCGCTCATGGGTTGCAAGTTTCCGCGAAGTACGCCTACTCGAAAAGCCTGGATGAGCTTTCTTACGGCGGCCCAGGCGCGGTGACGAATCAGACCTATCCGCAGGTCCTGAAGTCGGAGTATGGGCCGTCTGATTTCGA
>JBOGJY010000040.1:0-10333 GCA_050745325.1 Terriglobia bacterium | reverse complement strand
GGTTTTTAATAGTAAAGACCGGCGGCAGGAGGCCGCCGTTACAGCCGGAGCCGTCACTTTTTCATGGCAAGCTGAACGCGACCAGCGAATCCCCCTGTTTTGTGCCGAGCTTGCCATGTCCGCCGGCGGCGATTACCACGTATTGTTTGCCGTTCACGCTATAGGTCATCGGCGTGGCCTGGCCGCCCGCGGGCAGGCGGCCCTTCCACAACAGTTTTCCGGTCTCAACGTCAAAGGCGCGCAGGTAGTCGTCGCCCGCCGTCCCGGAGACAAAGGCTAGTCCACTAGCCGTCACGATGGGGCCGCCGAAACCGTAGACGCCCCAATCTTTGGGAGGCATCTTCGGAATTAAATCTTCGGTCGTCCCAAGCGGCACACTCCATGCGATTGTGCCCGTTGTGAGATTCACACCGACGAGCATTCCCCAAGGAGGAGCGATGCAGAGCAAGCCATGTGGCGCAAGCAGCGGAACACGAGTCATGCCGAACGGCGCCCCGCGCTGTAACGCCAGCTCGCCACGCAGTTTGCCGGACCTGAATTGGTTCATCGTCTCCGGAATCTGATCCTTGGGGATCAGGTGCACCTCAAAGGGAACGTTATCCACGAAGGTGACATAAATCTGATTCTTCGGATCAAACGCGCCGCCGCTCCAGTTCAGACCGCCGACATTGCCGGGAATGGCGATGATGCCCTTTGCGCTCGGTGGCGTAAAGATGCGGCCGGGCCCCAGCTTGCTTATGATTTCTTGGCAGGCGGCGCGATCTTGCGGCGTCAGTCCCCAGGCTTGGTCTGCCGTCAAGCTTTGTGGAACCAGCGGAGGCGGAGCAACTGGAAACGGCTGCGTGGGCGAAGTGTGCTCGCCGGGCACGCGGCTTTGCGGCACTGGACGCTCGACCACCGGAAATACGGGCTTGCCGGTGTCGCGGTTCAGCACATAAAGAAATCCGGTTTTGTTCCCTTGAACCACCACCGGGATTTCCCGCCCGTTGTGACGGATCACTGCGAGTAGTGGTGGCGCGGCGGTGTCATAGTCCCACAGATTGTGATGGACCAGTTGGAATCCCCAGACAAACTGGCCGGTCTTCGCGCGCAGAGCCACCACCGAATCCGCCCACCTGTCATCCCCTTTGCGAAAGCCGCCCCAATAGTCAGGACTCGCGCTGCCGGTGGGGACGAAAACCAGGTCGCGCTGCGGGTCAACCGAAATCGGCGCCCAGGCGTTGCCCGCGCCCGTAAACCAGGCATTCTTGGCGTCCGGCTTTGGGGGCGTGGAGGTGTTATTGAGCGGGATTGGATTCCAACTCCAACGCAGCTTGCCGGTGCGCGCGTCGAAGGCCCGCACCACGCCGCTCGGCATATCAGCTTTCTCGTTGTCGCTGATGCCGGAACCTACAATCACCAAGTCATCGATCACCGCGGGCGGCGAGGTCTCCTCGTATCGGCCCGGACGGCTAATTCTCGTGATCCCCGCCGTCAAATCCACTTGCCCATCTTTACCTTTACCAAAATCGGCGCAGGGCTTGCCGGTGGCAGCATCGAGAGCGATCAGCCGGGCGTCGATGGTTCCAATGAAAATGCGCCGATGACAGGGCTGGCCCGCTGAGCGAGTGGGATCGAGCCAGGTGGAGACGCCGCGATTGATGAGGCCATCGGCATAGCCCGTGCTGAGATTAAGGTGCGGGTCATAACTCCACTTCTCCTTTCCTGTGACGGGGTCGAGCGCGATCACGCGGCTGAACGGTGTGCTCACATAGAGCGTGCCATCCACCATGATGGGCGTGGACTCAAAGGAACTCTTCTGCCGGCCCTGCTCGCCGCGAGAGATGTCGCCGGTGTGAAATTCCCAGGCAATCTTCAAGCTCGCCACGTTCTTCTTGCTGATGCCGGTGAGCGGAGAGAATCGCATTCCTCCCGCCTGATTCCCATAGTGGGGCCATTCCACCTCGCCGTTCGGATTCTGAGCGGCAGCCCGCGGCGTCAGCGCCAGCCCAAAGCCAAAAATACAGGTAAGAATAAGCAAGTGAAATTTTCGTTTGAGCATATGGTTTGGCCAGTATACAAAAAGACTTGCCTGTCTGGAAATGGCTATAGCGCCGGGTTTGAGAAAATGGAAGCAAATGGGATAAATGATACCAATTTTCGGTCAAACATAGCATTTAAGCGGGGGCTGGAATTCCTCACGGTGTCATTCTGAGCGTAGCGACGAATCTGCTTTTCTCACACCCTACAAGCAGATCCTTCGCTGCGCTCAGGATGACATCAGCGTAGCATCCCACTAAACGATCCCATGGTTGACGTCAAATTCGTATGAGACACCTTATTTTGAGGTAGGAGTAGCGCGGACCCATTGTCCAAGATCCGCGGTTTTCCCGCGCGTCACGGGCAAACCGCATAAAAGCGTAGGGCGCGCTGCTCGCAAAACCCAAAATCAGGAAAGGCCCACGTGCAATAACGTGTAGGAGCGCGGAGGAAGCGCGAGGGTCATGCGGGAACCGGCGCGCGGGGCGTCGAGCGGTTGCGGGACCACCCGCTTGGGCGCGTCAAAGCCGTTTGCGGCTTTCAGGTCAGACCCGGTCAGGACTTGGCACGCGATCACCCGGCTAGGGGTTACGCGGCGCCAAGCCACATTGAGTTCCCTCGACTTTTCCAAATCGCGGTTCAGGGCCAGAAGAGTTGCCGTTTTGTTTTCTTCGTCGACCGTTCCGGCAACGTCGAGATACGGGACCTCTCCCATGCCAGCGACCGCATAAGTGGGGGATTCAGGCGCCAAATCCAACGCTTTGCCGCGAGCATACTGGAGCGCCCAGGAATAAGGATAATAAATGGTCTGGAGGAACAACCCGTCCTGGTTGGTCATAATCGGCGCGATCACATTGACGAGTTGAGCCAGGCACGCCACGCGGACGCGGTCTGAGCGCCGGATCAGCGTGTTGATCAAGCCTCCGACCAACAGCGCGTCCTCAAGATTATAGACTTCCTCAAGGAGATGCGGCGCCACCTGTCGCTTTCCATTATCGAACTTCGGCCCGCGAGCGCGATACCAGACGTTCCACTCATCGAAGGAGAGCGAAAGCGTCTTGCGGGACCGCTGATGACCCCGAACCATGTCGCACACGGCGATCATTTCCTCAATTTGAAGGTCCATGGAGAGGTTCATGGCCAGATATTTTGACGAGTCTCCTCCCGTCTCTTGCCCGTTGCCGAAGTAGCGGTGCAGAGAGAGGCCGTCAACCAAGTCGTAGCACTGCTCAAGCGTCTGGCGGTCCCATTCGAGGTAGGTTGGCAGGTCGGGGGTGCTCGAGCCGCAGGCAAACAGCGTCAGAGAAGGATCGACCATGCGCATCTGGTTCGCTGTATCGCGCGCCTTGATGCCGTACTCGGTGGCCGGGACATGGCCGATCTGCCAGGGGCCATCCATCTCATTTCCGAGGCACCAATACTTCACGTTATGAGGCTTTTCGTATCCGTGCGCGCGCCGCAAATCGCTCCACTTGGTGCCCTTATCGACGTTGCAATATTCTACCAGCGCCGCGGTCATCTCCGGAGTTCCGGTGCCAAGATTGGTGCCAAAGAGCGGTTCCGCTCCGGCGGCGTGGCACCAGGTGATAAATTCATTCGTTCCAAATTGGTTCGTCTCAATGGAATTCCAGGCCTTGTCGAGGACGCGCGGGCGGTCCTTCTTCGGACCCACGCCGTCAAGCCAGTGATAGCCGGAGACGAAATTCCCGCCAGGATAGCGGACGATGGGCACTTGAGCGTTGCGGATGACTTCGAGCACGTCCTTGCGGAAGCCGTTCGAATCGGCAAGCTTCGAATCCGGCTCATAAATTCCTCCATACACGGCGCGTCCGAGATGTTCAATGAATGAGCCGAACAGGTTGCGATCGAGAGCAGGAAGGCTGCGATCGGGGTCGATGGTCACGCTTGGCTGTTCTGAAGATCCTTGCGCCCCAATTTGAGCCCGTTCCAGCCACGACGCCGCAGGTAATGAAGCGCCGGCCAAAAGAGTTCCGTTGAGGAATTTCCGTCTCGAAACAAAATCCATCTCTGTCACCTGCTTCCTAAGTTTTGGGTCGTTCCTGCCGCCGTGGACGCATGGCGGCGGCTGGGCGCTCACAAGCCGCTCTCGAAATAGGAGAAATATGAGAGGTTAACCGTTATACTCAGGCGGTAAAGTATCGTCAATGCCTTATTTTTTCTATTTTTTGAGCTCCAGATGGCGCGCACAGGGCAGGTCATGTCGCGTGTGCGACTTGCATGAACGCATGAGTCCCAAGCAACGGGACCTAATACGGCGCCCCGGATGAAAATGCTATGTCCCATGAAATAGCGGGTAAGGCGCGATGCTTCCTTCGGGCGCGGCGATACGTCCTTCCACCGCGATACCTACCCGCTCAAGAGTTATGCGCCGGTGGCTTGCGAAAAACTGGCGATGGCTTTAGCTTCGTCTTCGTACACCTCAAAAACGGTGAGAAGCTTGGTGATTTGCAGCAAGTCATGCACCTTCTTGGTAAGGTGCAGAAGCTTTAAATGGCCGCCTTGATTGGAGGCCGCCGTAAAACCACTCACCAGCTCACCAATCCCCGAGCTATCGATGTACGTTACATCGGCGAGATTCAGCAAGATGCTCTTTTGCCCCTGCGAGAGCAGGCTGCGGATAAGCTGGCGCAGTTCCGCCAAATCGTCCCCCAGAGTGATCCTGCCGCTGATATCAACAACGGTGACCGAATCAACGCGGCGCGTTTTTGCCTTCATGCTCACGATGCTTTCCTCCTTGATCGATTGTGTTGCTCGTATTCCTGAACTTCACCATGGTAACCTCGGTACCCGCGTCTTTCAGGTACCTCATGCGGAATTCGTCGACGAAGGCGCGGATCAGAAAAATGCCGCGGCCAGAGACCTTCAGTAAATTTCCCGTCTCGAGAGGGTCGGGAACGCTCGCAAGGTCAAAGCCCGTTCCCTGGTCACGAACGCGAATTTCGAGACGGTCCGGGAACGTGTAAAATTGCAGCAACACATGCTTGTTCGAGTCATTCTTATTGCCGTGCCGGACGGCGTTGATGATCGACTCGTGAACGGCCATTCCAATCCGGTGTTGTTCCTCTTCATCGAATCCCGCCTTGGCGCACACCTCAAGGGTAAGTTCCTCTGCCTTCTCGACGCTTTCGAGAGTGCTTTCGAGAGTCACTTCGATGACTTCAGATTGTGCCGTCATGGCCCCGGAGTATATCCCCGCATATTTGATGCGAATATCTGAAATGATGACGCAAGAGGGAAAGGACAGAATCTACAATAGGGGCAGCCGAAAGTCAATGAAGAAGCAGAACCCGGCTAGTTGGCGCGAGTATTGAGCGAAGACAAGACACGTCTTTTGAACCCCTGTACAATTCATGCCGGGTAATCATACAATTAAATAAGAAGCAGGCCACTGAATGACGGAAGACATCAAATCCTATCCAAGCCAGGCGCCGGACCCGTCTGACGCCACGACCGGGGCGGCCGTGGCTGAGCCTTTTGCCTGTCCGAACTGCGGTCAGATGCTCGGTCCGGGCTGCGCGGTTTGCGCGGCCTGCCGGGAACCCGTTGATTTCACAAAGGTCCGGGTGGCCGCCCCGGTGGTGATCCCTGCGGTTGCGCCGCCCGCGGCCGGAGCGCCACGGACCAAGCTTCCGTTGAGTCAGGGCCAATTTTCCTGGCCGATTTTCTTTGCCTCGGTCGTTATCTATCTCGCGGTCGTGGGAGCCGCAGCTAGCGTTCTTACCATTACGAACTTCCGCTATTTCCTGGCGGGCTTGCTCGTGGCCTGTACGGCGTGGGTGCTCTACGATGCCCACGCGAGGCGCATCCCGCATCCCCTCCGCTGGGGTCTCGGCGCGTTCCTCATTTGGGTCGTCGTCTTTCCCTGGTATCTGTCGCGCCGAAGAACGCCCGAAGTGCCCTGTCCGATCATGGAAGCGCAGGGTCGTTCCTTCGCGCTGACGGTGCTTTTTGTTTTCGTGCTGTGCGGCATTCTCTACTGTTTGCTCACTGTCGTCATGCACAAACCACTTCGATAGGGCTGGGAGTTCGCCTTTAGGCTTTGAAGAACTCACCCTTCCGGATTCTTCACCCTTTGTTGCGCGGCCGTCCGAAACAGGTGAAATCGTATTGGGAATCCAATTCGACGACGCGCAGCCAAGCGCGCACAGCGTCTTCCATCTCGCCGAGCTCGATGAAGCAGAAACCCAGCGCGTGATGAACAAAAGCGTCTTGCCCCCGTAAAGCCAAGGCCTCCTCGTAGGCCTCGCGCGCCCCGGACCAATTTTTGAACGAGACGCAGTGATAGCCACGCTCGCAAGCCCTGGCCCACGGGCCGGACTCCGCCGCGCCCGGTCCCGGAACCGGCCATTCCTTCTTGAGATCGAGCAGCTTCCGGGCGCATTCCAACAGGTTGTCACGCGCCGGCGACCCGTCAAAAATGGCGATGGATTGCACGAGGTCGCGCACGGCATGGTTCAAGTCCTCAGCGGAAGGGCCAGGCTGATAGAGCCATTTCAGGCCATTTCTGTAATGCTCCCGGCTTTCGAGCAGCGATTCGGTGCGGATGAGGAATTCTTCCGCTTTGACGTGCCCGGGATCGGCCTCGAGCACGCGGCGATAGCAAGCTCCCGCCGGCTCGAGCTGCCCCGCCGAGCCGTAGGCGTGGCCCAGAAGAAAATGCGCCGTGGCGTCCGCCGGCTTAATCTTCACCGCGCGCGTTAGAGCCTCAAGCGCCAGATCGGGCCGGCGCGTTTCGAGATAACACACTCCGAGCTCGCGCCAGGCCTCAGCGTTTCCTGAATCATCCACCACGATCTCTGAGAGGATTCGAATCGCTCCAGGAAAATCGGCGCGGCCGATTGCCTGGCGCGCCTCATCGAGATTGAGACTTTCCCTCATAATGCTTTACCCATCCTCAAGCCCCTGGCGCCGTTTCAACCTGAAAATACCGCCTGATATTCCTCCAGGTTTAGAGGAGGAACGGCGGCGGCGCCGAGATTTTCTTCGACGTGGCGAGCCTGGCTCATGCCCACTAGCGCGCAGGTGATTCCGGGAGTTGAGCGCACAAACTGGATGGCGCGCTGCGCATCCGTTTTGAGCCTTGGGAAATGGCGTGTGATCTCGGGCGGCAGGCCCTCGGTGAGCTGCCCCTGCAGCAGACTCGCGCTGGCGAAAACCATGAGGTCAAGCCCGGAGGCGGCGCGCAAAAAGGGCACATTCCGGCCGTCCATGAGCTGCGTGGGTTTTACCAGAGCTTCCGGCATGGCAAAATTGAATGGAAGCTGGACCGCCCGGAAATGATGTTCCTTCCCGCCCGCTTCCTCCGCCGCGCGCATCACTTCGGCAAGTGAAACCGACTCTCCCGAATCACCGCCCACACGAAAGGCATTCCACGTGGCGGCTCCGTAGGCGCGGATTTTGCCTTGAGTGACGGCTTCCTCAAGGGTAACGAAGGCGTCCTTCAGACGTCCGTAAAACTCCTGTGACCGGACTTGGCTTAATTGGGTCTCCGGGTTGTGAACGTAATAGAGGTCGATGGTTTCAACGCCCAGGTTCTTGCGGCTCACCTCGATTTGCTTCTTCAAATAGGCGGGCGACATCACATGGCATTCCGCCGCAATATCCTCTGGCCTTGCCAAGCCGGCGCCGATGACCTGTTCATAAAAATAAGACGAGGGGTTGTCCGGGGCGGCGCCATCAAAGGTTAAAAATCCGCCTTTGGTCGCCAGATAAAGCTCGCTGCGATCAATCAGGCCTTCTGAAATCAAGCCGCCGAGCGCCCGTCCAATCGATCGCTCGCTTCTTTGATGCCGGTAATTCACCGCGGAATCAATGACGTTCACACCGGACTCCACGGCGCGTCTTATGGCCGCGGTATAAAGCTTGTCGCATCGCTCGTCGGGTTCGCCCAAATACGTTCCGGCGCCAATCGAGGAAAGCCATAGCCCTTGCGCCTCGCGGAGGTGGCCGGGCAGGCGTTCTTGAAACCGGTCACGGAAGCGGGCGGTGCCTTCTGAGGTTGCGCACCCTGGAATCAACACGGGTTTCCCTTTCGAGCGAAAACTAAGAGCGTGAGAGTTCAATCATGTAGTTCAAGCCCATTTTGTCATGTTGAGCCTCCCGGCTGTGAAGCCGTAAAGAAATGGCCTAAAAAGCCTCTCGCCAAGGCGCAAAGCCGCAGAGGTTCGCAAAGATATTAACCGGCTTCGACTGTGCGGTTTCTCTGCGACTTTGCGTCTTGGCGAGAGGCCGTTGGTTTTTCAGCTTTTTCATAACATCACGGTTGGGTATCCCCGCCCATCGGACTTTCTAGCCACTTTGCTACAGCAATTACTTGATTCCGCGCACCAAGAATATTGGTATCTCCGCCGCGTGCCGCACCTTGGTGATGGTGGTGCCGTAAATCACGTCATGCAGCAAGCGGTGTCCGTGCGACGCCATCGCGATCAAATCGCACTCCTCGGCGCGCGACGCTTTCAGGATCTCATCGGCCGGCTTCCCCGCCGCGTGTTTGGCGCTGACGCGAAACCCTTCCGATCGCAAACCATCTTCGAGCGTCTTCAAGTAGGCGCGATCTTCCTCCATTTCCTCGGAGTCCGTCAAGTTTAGATCATTCTGCCACTGCGCCTTCCAGCCGGTCGAAACATGCAAGAGAAGCACTTGGGCTCGCATGAGGCCCGCAAGCTCTTTGACGTGGCCGAGCAGCACCGCGTCCGCCTTGCTGTGATCGAGAGCAACGAGGATTTTTTTGAACATCGAAAACCTCAGACCAACCCCCTGCGGCGCCCTGAAGCGTCGAGACCGGATACCAGGGTTAGTGGGGGAACATGGTCACAATAAGATACAGATCGTAGGCCGCAATAAAGACGGCTACGGTCCAAGCCATCGTCTTTAGCCAAAGAGAATTGGTGAATTCGCCCATGATCCGGCGATTGCCCGTAACCAGAACGAGCGGAAACACGGCGAATGGGAGTTGCAAGCAAAGGATAACCTGGCTCAGGATGATCAGCTTCGCTGTGCCTTCCTCGCCGTAGAGAGCAACCACGATGATCGCCGGAACGACGGCCAGCAACCGTGTGAGAAGCCTGCGCAGCCAGGGCGCGAGGCGGATATTGAGAAAGCCTTCCATCACTATTTGTCCGGCGAGCGTGCCGGTAAGCGTCGAGTTCTGCCCCGAGCACAGGAGGGCCAGAGCGAATAGTAAACTGGCCACGGGCGCTCCGAGCAAGGGAGAAAGCGTGTGGTAAGCGTCCTGAATCTCCGCCACGTGATGAAGTCCGTGGGTGTAAAAGGCGGCGGCCGCCATAATCAGGATAGCGGCGTTAATGAGAAAGGCGAAGTTGAGAGCCACGAAGCAATCGGCAAAATTGTAGCGGATGGCGGTGCGCATCCCCTCGGGCGTGCGTTCGATGGCGCGTGTTTGCACCAGCGACGAATGCAAATAAAGATTGTGGGGCATGACGGTCGCGCCCAGGATGCCGATTGAAATATAGAGCATGTCCGGATTCGTGAGCACGCCTGAAGTGGGAATAAACCCGCGCAGAATGCCCCCGAGGTCCGGCTTCACCACCAGGATTTCAACCAGGTAACACAGGCCAATGGTCCCGATCAAAACCAGAACCACAACCTCAAGATAGCGGAAACCACGGTGCTGCAAGTAGAGAATGGCGAGCACATCGAACGCCGTCAGGCATACGCCCACCAGCAGCGGAATGTGAAAAAGCAGGTTCAGGGCTATGGCGGAGCCGATCACCTCCGCCAGGTCGCAAGCTGCAATGGCGACCTCGGCAAGAAGCCAGAGCGCGATTCCGGTTCGCCGCGAGTATTGGCTGCGGCACACCTGAGCCAGGTCTTGCTGGGCCACAATGCCGAGCCGGGCCGCAAGCGTTTGTAGCAGGATTGCAATGGCATTCGAAAGGAGCAGAATGAAAATCAAGCGGTAGGCGAACTCGGATCCCCCGGCGATGTCCGTGGCCCAGTTGCCGGGGTCCATATAACCGACGGCCACTAAAAATCCCGGCCCCGAAAAAGCCAGCAGCTTCCGCCAAAAGCCCGCGCCGGGCGGCACCGCGACGGAGCGGTGCACCTCCGGCAAAGACGGGCCGTGGGGCATCCTTTGCGCTGTATGGGGGCGGAGTGGGCTCATCGTTTTGATCTCCCCAATGTTCGTCGCACCGGGCTTGCCTATCAAATTACGTCTCAGATCACGCGACGCAATATGCGGCTTTGCCGCTTGCTGTGCGGAAGGGCTTCGCCCTTTCGGAAGCCAGCAACCAACCTCATCCTGGCTGGGCGCGAAGGCTGAGCCTTCGCG
>JBOGJY010000039.1:0-3196 GCA_050745325.1 Terriglobia bacterium | reverse complement strand
CTAAAAGCTCATGCCGGCCCCGTCCCAGAAATTCGTCCCGCTCCGCTTCCAGCAGGCTGTTAATCCAAACCTGCATCTTCTCCAACAAATATCTCTTCAATGAACGCTTTGCTCCGGTTTCCTGGGTCTCGTTTTTCTCTCTTCTTTCCTCTGTGTTAAGATTCATCACGGCGGTTGTCCTCCTAAGTGATTTAACTTCTTCCCGCAAAAGATTTATATCACTTCTGGAGTCTCAGCCGCCTCTCTCTTCCTAACCTTTACACACGTTATGCCACACTACCCTTGCGTGAAGGGCTGGCGGAAATGTTCACCGTGAACCGGGCTGGATTTGTCACCGGGTTTGGCGCGCTGCCTGGTGACCACCAACGTCATCGAAAGCCCGCATAGCGGGGTGCGGTTGCGGACGCGGCGCATCTGCCGCTGGCGCGATGGGAAGATGGTGCTGCGCTGGGCCGCTGCAGCCCTGCTCATGACTGAAAACAATTTTCGCAAGATGATGGGTTATCGGGATCTCTGGATGCTCGAAGCGGCCCTGGGCCGAAACACCCGCACCTCTCAGGAAGAGGTGGCGTAAAATGGAGCGAACCGCCGCTCACCTCCAACGATCTACGGGACACCTTCTTTACTATAGACGAGTAGATACTGTTGAGCTAACCTTTCGGTTTGGATAATATTTGAGTGGCCGTAGAGGCACTTTATTCTGATAAACGGGTGGTCATCAGTTATGGAGATTGCAGAGCAATTAATTGCCACACGCATTCGCGAAGCCCGACGGACCCGGAAGATGACGTTGGAAAAGGTGGCGGCAAAGACAGGCCTCAGCAAGGGATTCCTTTCCAGAGTGGAAGGATGCAAAGTTTCGATCAGTATCGCAGCTCTCTCGCGACTCGCATCCGCACTTGGCGTACCGTTAGGAGAACTTTTTGACACCGAAGAGGCTAATGCGGAGATCGTGTATGTTCCGCACGGATCTGGCAGTGAAGTTCGAGGTGAGTCGCCCAAACTTCCGTACAACTATGAGGTACTGGTCCCAAGACGGGGGGCGCGACAGATGCAACCCGTAATGATCTCCCTTTACGGTCGCCATACAAAGTTTGAGCTGCGGCGGCATCCCGGGGAGCAATTTATTTTCATGATGGACGGCGAATTGGACTACGTTTGTGGCAACAAGGACTTCACTTTGCACCCGGGAGATTGTCTGTACTTCAACGCGCGAATTCCACATGGGCCGAAGGCGAAGAGGAATCAGAAGGCGCGCTATCTAGCGGTCTTTACAAGTTCAACTGACTCTGCCCAAAGTCAGTTGAAAGATTTCAGGGACGACAGTTAGCGGTGACGGCTTATCTGTGCGCTTCTCAAAGGCCATTCCTAAACCCTTCACATGGTGATTGGACATCATCACCTACCCTTGGAGGGCGGATCGTGCGAGCGCCGAGTATGAGCGTTTGCAGTGCCTGAAACGCGCAACTGCGCTCAGACGCTAAGTAACGGAGTACGAACCTTATGCAGCCATCTGCAAGTGCAGATATGGACGGTATGCGCTCGGTAAACGGGCAGCGCCACAATGGCTGGTCGACGATAGCGGTCGCTCCTTTGGAGTGCAACTTTGTTTTGCGGTTCCGGCCGAGGCCCGGCTGACGCAGGAGAATCTGTCGAAGATACGAGTCGGGCGATGGTTGGGTGGGCCGCGCCGATGGGGCACCGGCGCGGCGCGGGTCAGCTTCCCGCTGAAGTTGGGCACGCGCCAGCGGTAGTGCGAGGAAGTTTGCCGTCGAGAAAGAAATAAGAAGCGAGGTTATGCGGATGCGACGTCGCGATTTCATAAGATATGGCGCAGCCGCCTTTATGGCGCCAAAATCGGGCAGCGGTCAGCTCTGGGGCGCTGAATTTAACTCGTCGGCAGACGAAGGTCATCCCGCACTGGATCCGGATAAAAGCGAGTTCGACCTGTCTGAAGTTCCCTGGACAGCCAAATGGGTCTGGGCGACCCCCACAGGGTTCGAAACCGACACCTACGTTTACTTCCGGCGCGTGTTCACGCTTGGGAGCTTGCCAAAGAACGAGGTGCCCATCCGGGTTTCAGCCTACACGCAGTACATCCTTTACGTGAACGGCCACAAGGTGGGCTTCGGTCCGCCTATCTCAGATCCTCGGCGGCGCTACTTTGATACCCACAACATCGGCCCTTATCTGAACGAAGGAGCTAACGTTCTCGCGGCCTGCGTCTATTCACTGGCAACAGCCACAGAAGACACCAAGAAAGAACGCGGACGTTTTGTTTTCCAGGGGCGAATCGACTTACCTGACAAAGCAGTCATCCTTGATACGAGCCGTGGGTGGAAGTATCTGATTCCGAAGACATGGCAACAGAACGCACCGCGGCAGAGCATGCAACTTCATTACGTGGAGATTGCTGACTTTCGTAAAAATCCTGAGGGTTGGGAAACAACAGATTTCGACGATTCTCAGTGGTTGCAGCCTCTAGAGATCGCTGAGGGAACGAAATTTGATTTCGAACACACGTTCCAGCGTGAACTGGGCCAGATCGATGAGTCTTTCTTGCCAGCGACTCATATCGTCAGAACTGGTGAGGTACAGAGGCAGAGCCAATTTCAAATTCCCGCAGTTCAGGTGCAGTCTGAACGATTCCTGCCGATTCGAACAGTCCGGATGACCAACCTTCGCTCGATCACGACGTCGAATCCGTCCGCAGAGATTCAGACTCCCGAACCCGATCATGATGCCGCGATCGTCTTCGACATGGGTGAAATGGTCCTTGGTTGTCCTTTTTTTGAGGTCGCAGGAGAAGGCGGAACAGTGGTTGATGTTTCGATATCGGAATATCTGAAGAATGGCCGTGTACTCGCTTTCCGAAAGATCACGCCGAAGGAAAGCACGTATCTTACAGATCGCATCACCTTGCGCGACGGGAAAACGACTTGGCAGCGAAATGATTACAACGGGTATCGTTACATCCAACTCACCATACGCAATGCCAGGAATCCCATGGTCATCCATAAGGTTGGCACTGTGTTGCGCCGGTACAGCTTCAATCAGGAAGCAACGTTCCGGTCGTCAGACTCAACTCTGGACAAAATCTTTGAAGGCTCTAAATCAACTCACAATGTGAATTCTCACTGGGGCTACTGCGGTTCTGCCTGGCGTGAACACGCTCAATGGTCAGACCTTCCCTGGG